>JBIPMO010000036.1:0-15523 GCA_044369085.1 Phycisphaerales bacterium | reverse complement strand
GTGGGGAAGCCCGCACCGCCGCGGCCGCGGAGCCCGGCATCCTTCACCTCGCTGACCACATCGCCGGGCTGCATCGACAGAGCCTTGCGCAGCCCGGCGTACCCGCCCGTGCGCACGAACTCGTCGTAGCGGACGATGTGCCGATCCTTCGGATCGCCATAGGGGGCACAGGGGATGCGCTTGGTCAGGATCGGGGTGGTGGTCTTGGGGGTCCAGGGCATTGACGGATCCTGCGATGGGGGAAGGGAACTGACGATGGGATTCTACGGGGGAGAGGGGCGGGCTCGGGAACCCTCGTATTCGCCGCGGCGAAGCCCCGGGATTCTGAGCCATCGGGCCCACCAACCAAAGCCTCGCGCGCTGGTAGCACATCCACAGGTATCGTCATCACCAACAACGCCACCGCGCCCCCCCCCGGTCCACGCCCCGCACACCCCGCCGGAGAATCACCCATGACCTCCTCCGCCCCCGCCGCAGCCCCCGCCCCCACCCCCACCATCGACTTCATCCTGAGCATCTTCGCCGGCACCCTGCACAACATCACGAGCGCCGTCGCCGACATCCCCGATGAGCGCCTGGCCGAGCAGCCGAGCGGTGTGGTCAACCATCCCGCCTGGACGCTCGCCCACCTCGGCTCGGCCGCGGGCTTCATCATCTCGCTGCTCGATGAGCCCGTGGATGGCGACATCATGGCCGAGTTCAAACAGTTCGGGCCGGGCTCGCAGCCCACCCCCGACCGCTCTGCCTACGCCAGCAGGGCCGACATGCTCGCCACCCTCGCCGCTCGCCACGCCCGCGCCGAGGCGGCGGTCCGAGCCAAGCACACCACCCACTTCGACCGCCCGCCCCCGGAGTTCGTCCGAGCCTTCGCCCCCACCATCGGCCGCCTCGTGGTCTACCTGCTCGCCGCCCACGAGTCGTACCACCTCGGCCAGCTCATGCAGTGGCGACGAGCGGCGGGGATGGGGACGAAGTAACGCACTCGGTCAATCGAAACGAAGAACCATGCCACGCGCCGCTTTCGTGCCACCGGTTCCGACTTTGGAACCGGTGTCGAGGGTGTGTGGGCAGATAACCATCGCGGCGAGAAGCACCGATTCCCAGAGCGGAATCGGTGGCACGGCCCGAGCTCCGTGATGTCGATGCAGGCATTTGAAGTGGTGGCATCCGTCGAAATGACGGAGCAAGATCCTGTTACATCGGCTGTAACTTTAACACGATGTCGAGCTGCGATCGAAACACGGCAATACATAGTATCAACAATACTACCCATGCAGGCATGGCCAATAGTATCGCACATCCGACCCAAGGGCCCACATCTATCGCCCGCGCGGCATCGCGAGAGAGCCGACCCACGACCGCTCGCATTGCGCCGAGCACTGCAGCAACAAACCCAACTGCAAGCACAAAGAGGCTTCCTCTCAATGCAAACCATAGGGGCATGGGCGCATGCAAGTAAAGACTTCCCTTTCGGTGAATGGCCGGAATGCCAGTTGTTGGATGGTATGTCGCGACGCCTCCTGCCACAACCGCACCAACCATAAACTGCAGTATTGCAAGCATAGCCACCAGCCAGAGTGTGCAATGCAGTACATCATGGCTGGCAGCCCTTTTTTGCAGGCTCGATGTCATAGCGACAATGCCTCCAGATCGTCTAGCAAGGCTGAACCGATATCCCAATCGGCGGGCGGGACGGCCGGGTAGTCCCAGCTTACGTCGGGCGCAGCGGTGCCCGCTTCAGCGATTCACGGACCGATGTTCAACCGAACCAATAGCATGCTGCACATTCGCCATATTGTTATGATAATTGTTGTTGCAATGACTATCATAATCATCGCGTAAGCCACCGTATTAATCCGGCACCAGACAGACTTCGAGATGTATGGCCGACCTCGTAGCACCAGAACGCAGCCAAGTGCGGCGAATACAACGAAGACCCCGACTCCGGGCCAAAGCAGTGGAAAGCTCATGCGAGCGAGCCACCAGAGACCCGAACTGACTTCCTTCATTCGACCATGGTTTACAACGAAGTAACGCCCGCCCGTAGCCGGCACAACCGCTGTTCCTTGAGCGATGAACCCAACGCACAGCGCGATGGCGATCATCAACATCCCGCACCTGGCAAGGCACCTGCACCAAGGCGGAAAGAATGAGTAGTTCGGATCCACTTCCATGGTCGTTGGTACTCGACGTACGGGCGGGTGGCACGGTCAGCAAGGTCCGCATCGTTGTCGAGACCGCCGCGCCCGTCCCTGCAATCGTAGACCCGTCCCCCACCCCTGCCCTCCGCCGCATCCAATCCGCGAAGCGGAGATCTCTTACCCCACCCCCAGCCACGCCCGCATCGCGAAGGCCAGGCTCAGGAAGATGCCGTACGACATGAAGTCGGTGAACATCGTCAGGAAGATCGATGATGCCGTGGCCGGGTCAAAGCCCAGGCGGTCCAGGATCAAGGGGATCGCAGCGCCCACCAGGCAGGCGGCGGTCATCGCTCCCGCCGTGGCGAGCCCGGCCACCACGCCGATCTTCCATGTCAGTTCGGGCAGCAGGCCCGTGGTGTTCATCCCCCAGATGGTGATGCAGAAGGCCAGGCCGACGCCGATGCCCGTCAGCAGCCCCACCGCCACCTCCTTCATCAGCAGCCTGGCCACCATCTCGCGCCGGACCTGCCCGAGCACCAGGCCGCGCAGCGTGACGGCCAGGCTCTGCTGACCGGTGTTCCCCGATTCGTTGGCGATTACGGGGTAGATCACCGCCACGATGGGCAGCAGCTCGATGAAGTCGTGGAAAAGGAGCAGCACGACCGAGGCGGCCTGGGCTGTCAGCAGATTCATCATCAGCCACGGCGAGCGGCCCCGGATCTTGCGCCACAGGGATGAATCGACCGATTCGCCCTCCTGCACGCCCGCGAGCTTCAGCGGGTCTTCGGCACGCGCTGCGCTGATGATGTCCAGCACATCATCGACCGTCACCATGCCGAGCACGCGCCGCTCTTCATCGACGACGGGCATGGTGATGTAGTCGTAGCGCTGGAAAAGCTCGGCGACCTCTTCGCGCGGCACACCCACGAGCACGGCATCCAGGTCGCGCTCGACGTGCTGGGCCACCGTGTCGGGGTCGGGGGCAAAGAGCAACTGCCGCAGCGAGATGGTGCCGACCAGGCGGCGATTCTCATCGGTGACGTAGATGTCGGTCTGGTTCTCGACCATCGGGTGCGTGCGGATGAACTCCACCGCCTGGGCGATGGTCATCATCGACCGGACCACGAGGATCTCGGTGGTCATCACGCCGCCCGCGGATTTGGGGTCGTAGAGCGCGAGCTTGCCGAGCATCGCGGCCTTGCGCGGCTTGAGGCGGCGGAGGATGTCGGCGGCGACGGCCTTGGGCAGCGCTTGCAGCACATCGGCGGCATCGTCGGCGGCCATCAGGTCGACGAACGAGGCGGCCTCATCGCTGTCCATGTCGAGCAGGACGGTCGCGGCGAGCGCGGGGTCCATGTGCGCGAGGGCATCGGCGGCGGATTCTTCCTCGATCTCGCCGAGCACCTCGGCCTGCTGCTGGGGTTCGAGGCTCGCGATGGTCTCGGCGGCATCGGCGGCATCGAGGCGCTCGATGCGCGGGGCCAGTTCTTCGGAGGTGGGGGCGGACTCGATGAGGTCCTCAACGGCCTGCTCCTGAGCCTCCTCGACGCCCGCCTCGTGGATGGTGAGCTCGAGATCCTCGGGCTCGGGCGGCCGTGCGCCGGGGATCAGCTCCATCTGCTCGTCATGGGGGAGCGGGTCGGACATCCGCGCGCATCGTAGCGACCGCGGCGATTGAAAACGACAGCGGGCGGGGCCGAAGCCCCGCCCGCTGGTCATGTCAGACAAGAGTCCCTACCGGTGCCAGGATTACTGGTACAGGTTGGTGGACTCGGTCTCCTCGATCGGGTTGGTGAACTGATCGGAGGTGACCTTCAGACGGAAGCGGACATCGCCGGGCTTGTTGCACTTGACGACGACCTTCCACTCGGCCTTGGCCTTGGGGGCCAGGCTGGGCAGCGGGGCGAAGGTGACGGTCTGGCCGGCGACAGCGCCGGTGGTCGGGCCCGAGGAGCTGATGTAGCTCATCTCGCCCGGGATCTCGGCGACGACCTTGATGCCGGTGCCGGGGGCGGTGCCCTGGTTGGTGACGGTGATGATGTAGGTCTCATCGGTGCCGACCTCATCGGGGTCGTCGACGTCGATGCACTCGACCAGGATGGCCGGGATGCCTTCGAGGTTGGTCGAGCAGTTGGCGGTGGCCTGGTTGGCGCAGGCGCCGTTGACCGTCGCGGTGACGGCGTAGGCACCGGCAGCGCCGGGCTTCACGCAGAAGGTGACGGTCTTGGAACCGCCGGCGGGGATGGTGCCGAGGCTCCAGGACACGCCCGCACCGGCGGGGGCGCCGGCGTCAGAAGCGCGGACGAAGGTCGAGCCGGCGGGCATGTTGGCCGTCAGCATGGTGTTGTTGGAGGGGGCATCGCCGGAGTTGTTGACGGTGACCTCGTAGCAGACATCGCGGCCGAGGAACACGCGGTTGGGGCACTTGACGGCCAGAGCGAGGACCGGCTGCTTGAGGGTGACAGAGGCCTTGCCGCTGGTCGCGGTCAGGCCGCCATCGGCCATGGCCTGGGCATCGTTCTCGAAGCGGCCCTTCTGGGTGGCCTTGACCTGGACCGACCGGGTCGCGGACTGACCGGCGGCGAGGGTGCCGACGGGGATCTCAACGGCGGTCTTGCCATCGGCGGTGGTCATGCCGGCGGGCAGGGTGTCCTTGATGACGACGTTGGTCGCCACGCCGGAGCCGGTGTTCTTGACCTCGAAGTTGACGGTCACGGGGTCGCAGATGACACCCTCGGCCGGGCTCATGGTCTTGACCAGGGCCAGGGCGGGCTGGACAACCTCGAGCGAGGCGCACAGGGTGTTGTTGTAGGAGACGCTGAGGCAGTTGGAAGCGTTGCCGACGGCCGGAGCAACGGCGGTGACCTTGATCACCGAGGTCTTGCACGAGGCCAGGTCGCCGACGACCCACTGGGCGGTCCCGGCGGAGCTGCGGCCCGCGGGGGGAACCGAGGAGACGATGTTCATGTTGGACATCGACTCGCCGTTGACGACGACGTTCTGGAGGGTGCCGGAGGTGATGTTGGTGACGTGGATCTCGTAGTCGTAGTTGGCGCCGGCCCGGACCTGCTTGGGCATGACCTGCTGGACCATGACGGCGCTGGTGCGCTTGTCACCGGTGGGGAAGGACATTTCGGCGATGTTCTGGTTGGCGCCGACGGCCGGGCGGTAGTTGGCGCAGTTGCCCATGGCCACGGGGGCGGGGGCGGCGGCGGGCTCGACGCGCGGGGCGGGAGCCGGAGCGGGCATGCCCTCGGGCATCTTGCGCTCAAGCCAGTAGGGGATGATCTCCTCGCGTGCGGCGGTGTCATTCCCGGTGCTGCTACACGCGCCGGTGACGGTCGCGACCGTCGCCAACAGGCCCAACGAAATCAGTTTCTTGAGATTCATTGCGGTTGCTCCTCGAGTAGTGAGACGACTTGATCCAGTGTGACACACGCGCCGCCGTACACCCCGAGCAGAGTCCGACACGCGCGCGAAACGGTGGCTTTCCAATCGGGAAGGTCCCCTACGACGAGCTCGGAGCGTCGTCGGACCATATCCAAACAAATCCCGACCCACGATGCGGCAGTCATGATACAGGAAATCCGGCCGTCAAGTTACCCAGCACCAACCTCAATCGGTCCGGTAGCCGCCCGCCCGTAACCGCTAGTCACCTACACACTTGTGTTCATGCACCTTCTGGAGGTGTGCGCCAGCCCAAACCGAACCCCGCCGCCAAGAGCGGGGAAAGGCGGTCAGCGACCCCGATGATTTGCCCGCGAAACCTCCAGCCCGCATTCCGGGCAGCGATGGGGCGGGTCGATGCCCTTCACGTCGTAACCGCACGAAGCGCACAGCCCCACGCGCCGTCGCCGCGCAGCGCGGATCGGCCCGGCGATCACGAGCGACAGCCCGGCCAGCACCGCGTAGAGCGCTGCGCCGCCCGCGAAACCGGGCCAGACTGGCCTGGTCGCCAGCCGCCGCCAGTCCTCCTCGAACACGCGCGGGCGGGTCTGGATCCAGGGCGGCTTCACACCGTGATCGACCAGCCCGGGCAACCCCGTGGCCATCGCGACCCCTCGCGGCGGATGTTCCCAGTAAGTCCAGCGCAGAGCACGCCACGGCCGCCCGGCGCTGAAGATCCGCAGATAGGACGCCTCGTAGGACTGGGGCGAACTCCCGACTTTGATCCAGGCTCGAAGCTCATCGACACCCCACGTCTCAGCCGTCTGCACCGTGTCGGGCAGCATCCAGCCCGGGCCGACCAATCACGGAAAGGGCTCGGGCCTTGCGATGTTGAGCATCCCAGCCGCGGCGCTCTCGGGATGCGGCGACCTGAGGATGATGAGCCACGTCATCAGCACGTTCGCCGCGATCCCCGCCGCGATGCACGCCACAATCCTGATGGCCAGCCGACGAGCGCGCGATCCTCGACGGTGTCCGCCCACGGTCAGGCCTCTGCGAAGTCGTGCGCCGCCACGTAGTTCCCGCTCCGCAGCCGGGCCAACTGCATCAGGATGTCGTTGGTCAGCGTGCTCGCCCCGAACCGGAACAAGTCGGGCTGGAGCCACTGGTCGCCCAGCGTCTCCTTCACCATCACCAGGTAGTGAAGCGCCTGCTTGGCGGTGCGGATGCCCCCGGCAGGCTTCATGCCGATCCGCACGCCCGTGCGCAGGTAGTGGTCGCGGATCGCTTCGAGCATGACGAGCGTCACCGGCATGGTCGCGGCGGGCTGGACCTTGCCCGTGCTCGTCTTGATGAAGTCCCCCTCCTCAAGCCCGGCCGCGATCGCGGTGTCGCTCGCGAGCCGGACGTTGTCGTACGTCTCCAGCTCGCCGGTCTCAAGGATGACCTTGAGCGCGACTTTGGGGCGGTGGATCGGGGTTCGGGTTTCGGGGTTGGGGTTTCGGACTTTAGAATCAACGTGCCAGTTCGCCTTGGCATCTTTGCTTGATGGCTCGATGGCTTGATGGCTCGATGCCTTCCCGCCCTCCTCGACGCAGACCCGCTTCACCATCGCGATCTCATCGCGGACTCGATCGCGCTCGCCGGCGAGGAAGGCCCCGCGGCTGATGACCATGTCGATCTCGTCGGCGCCGTCGGCGATCGCTCGGCGTGTGTCGTCGAGCCTCACCTCGATCGGATACTGCCCGCTGGGGAACCCCGTGGCGACGCTGGCGATGTGCACCTTGGTGGGGCTCGACGCGTTGAAGCCCGCGAGTTCCTCGGCCGCCGCACGCACCAGCGAGGGGTAGACGCACACGGCACCGACATGCGGCAGGTCGGGGCGCGAGGCATCGGGGGTGATCGCCTTGCGGCAGAGCGACCGGACCTTCTCCGGCGAGTCCTTGCCCTCCAGGGTGGTGAGGTCGAGCATGGAAAGAGCGAGGCGCAGCCCCGCTTCCTTGGAGCGCGACTTGATCGAGCGCTTCGTGAAGGAAGCCGCTCGCTGCTCGAGCATGACCTTGTCGACCGAGGGCGAGCGGACCATGCATCCAGTGTAGTTGCCCCGTGCGGGCGGTTCCGCCCGCGATCTGGCCCGCCCTTCCTACACTCCCCCGATGCTCTCCAACGCCTTCAACGTGCTTCTGATGGTCCTGGGCTTCGGTCTGATCATCGCGATCCATGAACTGGGGCACTTCCTGGCGGCGCGGTGGGCGGGGATCCGAGTCCACGCCTTCGCGATCGGCTTCGGGTCGGCTCTGTGCTCGTGGCGCAAGGGGCTGGGGTTCCGCCGGGGCTCATCCGAGCGCGAGTACCACCGCCTGCTCGCGGCCGAACGCGCGGGCATCCAGCGCGCCGACACCCGTGCGATCTCGCCGACCGAGTACCGCCTCAACTGGTTCCCCTTCGGCGGCTACGTGAAGATGATGGGGCAGGAGGACCTCTCGCCGATCGAGGCCCCCACCTCCCCCGATTCGTTCAGCGCCAAGCCGGTGTGGAAGCGCATGGTGGTGATCTCGGCGGGCGTGGTGATGAACCTGATCCTCGCCGGTGTGCTCTTCTTCATCGCCTTCAAGGTCGGGATCAAGGAGGTCACGCCGATCATCGGCGACATGGCGCCCGGCCAGCCCGCCGAGAAGGCGGGCCTGCAGCGCGGCGACCTGATCCTCACCGCAGGTGGCGCGGCCGTGCACACCTTCAATGACATCGCCGTCGCCAGCGTGCTTTCGAGCCCGGATGACCCGCTGGTGCTCGGAGTGCAGCGCGAGGGCGAAGCGGCGCCGCGCACCATCAACGTCATCCCGGAGCGTGGCCCGCAGGGGCTCTATCAGATCGGCGCGTTCCCGGCTCCGGCCGCGACGCTCCTCGACGAGCGCACGATCGCCCAGGGCGGCGATGCCGCACGCGAGCAGTACCGCGGCATCCTGCAACTGGCGGGCATGGGCGACCTGCAGCCGGGCATGCGCCTCGCCGCCGTCAACGGCGACCCCATCCCCGAAGGAAAGCTCGCGACCGCGCTGCCGCTCCGCCGTGCCATCGAACAATCCGGGGGCGAGCCCATCCGCGCTGACTTCGTCGACGCATCAGGCAAGCAGATGAGCATCGCGCTCCAGCCGCGTGCGGTGCTCCAGCGGGCCATACTCAAGCGCGACAAGGAGACCTTCGCCAGCCGCCACCTGCTCGGCCTTGCGCCCGTCATGATCATCGATCAGGCGACCCCGGCAGCGCTCGCGCAGGGCCTCCGCGCCGGCGACATGATCGCTCGCGTGGGCGATATCGACTGGCCCAACGTCGCGCAGGGGATCTCCACGATCCGCGCAAAGAAGGGCCAGTCCGTCCCGATCGTGCTCATCCGCGACGGGGCGCGCATCGAGGTGAACGCCCGCGTTGATTCCACCGGCCGGATCGGCTTCGCGGCCGGCGACAGCGCATCGCGTTCGACGATCCTCGCCGCCCCGCCCGCGACCGAGGAACCACCGGCCGCCGCCCGGCTGATGCCGGGGATCGTCCCCGGCTCGCGCGTGCTGCGCATCGGCGAGGCGGATGTCACGAACTTCGGCGACATCCGCGCTGCGCTCCGCGAAGCGACGCGTGCAGAACCAGCCGCCGCGGCGAGCATCCCGATCACGCTGGAACTCCCGATGAGCGACCGCGGCGCACCCGCCATCGAAACCGTCACCCTCGACCTCACGGCGGCCGATGTGCAGGCTCTGCACGCGCTGGGGTGGGAGAACGATGCGGCGTTGGCCGTGTTCGATGTCGCGGAGTTCCTCGACATCGCCGACGGGCCCGTGGACGCGGTGCTCAAGGGGGTCTCCAAGACCCACAACGTCATCATGATGACGTACGCCACTTTCATCGGTCTGTTCCAGCGCACCATCCCTGTGGACCAGTTGCAGGGGCCGATCGGGATCACGCACCTGGGGTCGCGGGTCGCCGAGCGTGGCTTGATCTACCTGCTCTTCTTCCTGGGGCTCATCTCGGCGAATCTGGCGGTGGTGAACTTCCTGCCGTTGCCCATCACCGATGGTGGCCACATGGTTTTCCTGGCGATCGAGGGGATCACCAGGAAGCCCGTCTCGATCGCGGTGCAGAACGTCGCGACCATGATCGGGCTGGCGATCATCGGGACGGTGTTCATCGTGGTGACGTTCAACGACATCGCTCGGCTGCTGGGATTCACGGCCTGAGCCGCCGAGCGATCGCGACGGCATCCAACCCCGCTCGACGGATCATTCGCTCGCACGGCCGATCATGATCAGCGGCCGCCCGATGACGACGCGATCCTTGATCGGCCCGTACCTGCCCGCGTCGACCTCGATGGTCAGCGGGCCCGACGAGAGTTCGACGTTGATGGTGACCGCGTCGTTGCCGCCGATCAGGCGGCGCCGCGCGATCTCACGTGTGCCCGACTTGATGATCACCTCGCAGTCGCCCCAGGGCTCGCTGCCGGGGGCGAGGGCCAGTGTCGCGCTCAGCCGGGCCGCACCCTCGGGCAGGTCCCAGCGGACGCGCATCGGGCCCGGGAGCACCAGGTCGGCGGCGTCGAGGGGGCGTTCTTCGAGCGCGCCGTCTTCGGCCGCGCCGCTCGCCACCTGCAGCGGCGGGGCCCAGCGCCGGTCGCCCGTCGGTTCCTGCTGCGCGATCGCCATGGACGAGAGCGGCACCAGCCGGGCCGCGTCGAAGGACAGGGCCCGCAGTTTGGACCACTCGAACGAGCCGGTGGGCCCGGCCTCGAGCGACAGGAGCATGCGCCCCTCGGTGTCGATGGTCAGCCTGCGCACGGCGGCGACGGCACCGCCCTCCAGCCAGACGCGCGGCCCGCGTGCGGGCTTCGCGGGGTTGGCCAGGATCATCGCGGCCACGCGGTCCAGGCCGATCTCGACGGGGTCGGCGCCGGTGGGCTCGAAGCGCACCGTCGCCCCCACCCCGGCCAGGAAGCCCGTCAGCCGGTCGCCGTTGGTCAACACGATGGTGTCGGCGGCGGGGGCGCGGCCCGCGACGGGAGCGGGCTCGACCGAATCCTTGCGGCGCACGAACCGCACCAGATCAAGCGGCAGCTCGAATCGCCCGAGCGCCGGGATGTCCCACGCGAACGACTCGGCATCAGGCGGAGCCCCGGCCGTGTCCCCGGGGAAGCGCTGGCCGTCGACGGTCTCGAGCACGCCCGGCGGCGTGAGCGGGGTGCGCGACCAGGCGCGGCGCTCTTCCTTGGCGGGCTCGGAAGGGTCCGCGATCAGCGCGAGCACCGCCGTGCGCGGCAGGCGGCGCTTGCGCTGCAGCTCATCGATGAACTCGACCTGCTTGTCATCCAGGCTGAGCAGGCGGATGCGCTTGGAGGCGAGCCCCTCATCGATCATCACCGCCGGGCGGCCGGGGGCATCGGTCTCGGGGATCGAGGCCGGGGCATCGGCCTCGCGCTGGGCGGCGAGCGCGGCGGCGCTGAGGCCCGCAGCGCTCATCAGCGCCAGGATCAGCATCGCACGGGTTGGTCGGCTGGGTGATCGCATTTACTTCTGAAAGATCGGCAGGTAACGCTTGGGCATTTGCAGGATGATGAGCGCCATCGATGTTCCGTAGGCCGATCCGGCGTACTGGTCGTCCCAGGTCCCCACCGCCGCCTCCTGCGCCTCGATGAGCTGGGAACGGATCTCGGGCCACCAGCGTGCCCAGAAGTCGCCGCCCGCGAGGTACATCGCCTGGACGGAGTAATAGTGCCCGTAGAAGTAGTGGCTGCCCCCCTGGGGCCCCTGGGGGAGCGCGTTCTCGAGCAGGTAGTTGAGGCCGCGGTCCACCGCGTCGTCGTGGTAGATGCCCGCGTAGTACAGGCTGGCGACCCCCGCCGCGGAGCGCGGCCAGGCGCTGCCGCCCTGGGTCATCTGGTAGCGGAAGCCGCCATCGGGGTTCTGGCACCCACGGACGTATTCGACCGCGCGGTCGATCGTCGCCTTGGGGATCTCAAGCCCGGCGTTGCGGGCGCTGCGCAACGCCATGATCTGGCAGATGGTCACCGAGACATCCGCGTCGTACGGCACCGGGTTGTAGCGCCATCCCCCCTCATCGTTCTGCGTCTCGACGATGAGCCGGCAGGCCTTCACGAGCGCTTCGTAGATGCGCGTGCCCTGGGCGGTGTTGGGCCCGCCCTGGGTCATCCCGTAGACCTCGCCGAGGAACAGCGCCGAGAACCCGTGCCCGTACATGGGCCCATGGCCCGTGTCGGCTGCGATCAGCCCCGTCTCGGTGCAGTTCTGCAGGATGAACTCGAGGCCGCGTTCGAGGTTCCGAGCGTAGCGGCCGCGCCCCGGGATGTTCCCATCAGACAGGAACGCCAGGCAGGCGAGCGCCGTGATACCGACGTGCTTCTCGAACCGCGGCCCGCCCCACGAACCATCCTCGCCCTGCATCGCGGCCAGCGCCTCGAACCCGCGGCGGATCGCGGCGTGGGTCTCGGGAGTCATCTCGTTCTCAAGTGCGCTGTTCTCCGCCGTGCGGTGCTCGGGCGGTTGCGCTTCGGCGGGCGGCGCATCCGGCAGCGCGGCGGGCTGATCCTGAGCGAGAGAGAACTGACAGACCGCCGCGAGCGCGGCCGAGCCAACGAGCCCCGGGCGCAAAGCCCGGGGACGGGAGACCGCATCATCCTTGGCAATCGCTCGTGAAAGCATCACTGCTGCGCCTCCTCGGCCAGTTTGCGGTAGTAGGCCTCGGTCATTGCTTCGTAGAGCGAGGAGAACTGATCGCTCGACCCCTGGAGCAGCGCCTCGCGGACACGCTCGGGCAGGTTGCCCCACGCGGCCCGCGCGGTGTCCAGCCGACCCTTGAACTGCGGGTCCTGGCCGGGGGGCGGCATCGCCTCGCCCTTGTTCTCGCCCTGGCCTGCCTGGTTCTGCGGCGACTGCTGGCCCTGCTGCGGCTTGCCGCCGCGCTGGCGGCCGGGGTCCTGCTGCTGGTTTGATTGCTGGTCGGAGCTGCTGCTCGACGAGTTGCTGTCCTGGTTCTGCGACTGCTGAACGATCAGGTCGAGCTTCTTGATGATCTCTTCCTGCAGCCGCTGCGTGACGAGCCCGATGTCGTTGCCCTTGGCGATGCGGTCGGCCGATTCGCCCATCTGCCGCACCGCATCGCGGAAGCGGTCGGCGATCTCCGCGTTCGTCAGCTTGCGCTCCAGATCGGCGCGATCCTTGTCGAGATCCGCCGGATCGGCCCCGTCGGGCGGCAGCGCCGGACCTTCGGGCTCTTTGGGCGCAGGCTTGTCCTGCGGCAGCCCCAGCAAATCATCGAGGTTGCGGACCGCGGGCTTCTTCGCGGGCGCTGCGGGAGCGGGCGGGGCCGCGCCGCTATCGGCTGGCTTGGCCGCATCCTGCCCGAACGAAGGGGCCATGATTACGCAAGCGAACAGGACCACGAGCCCCGGGCGCCAAGCCCGGGGGCGGGAGTTGGGCACACCCGAGGATGCTCTGGTGCGATAAGCGCTCATTGATCGCCTCCATCCTTGGGTGCTTCGGGCTTGGGCTCGCCATCCTTGGGCTCGCCGGGCTGATCGGGGTTCGGCCTGCCCGGTCCGATCTGCTGCTCGATCACCTGCTCGGGATTCTGCGCCCCCTGCATGCGGTTCAGCAGTTCCTCACCGATGCGCATCAGGGAGCGCTGGTCCTCGGCGAGCTCCTGCAGCACAGCGCGGGGCGGGCGGCCCTCGCCGGCCGAGAGGTCCGCCGTCGAGAGCGCGAGGCTCTGCTGCATGGCGCGGAGCAGGCGGAGCTCCTTCAGGTTGTCGATCAGGGGCTTCTTGCCGCCGCCCTGGCCTCCACCGCCGCCACCCTCCTGCGGGCCCTGGGAGAACTTGTCTTCCTCGCGCTTGGGATCGTTCAGCGCCTCGATGATCGCTCGCAGGCCGGCGACGACCGCGTCCTGCGCCGGGCGTGAACGCTTCGGCTCGCCATCGTTCAGCCCAGCCACCGCCCGCTGCGCCGATCCGTCCAGCCGCTTGTGCTGATGATCGAAGACCTTGGCGCTCTGCAGGTCCTGCGACTTGGAGAGCAGCTCGGCGAGGTCCAGGCGCAGCGTCTCCTGTCGTTCGCCCAGCGCCCGGGCCAGGCTGCGGTCGCGGCGCGAGAGTTCGGCGGCCTCGGCGAGCGGCTTGGTCTCATCGACGATGGCGGTCTGCCGTTCGAGGATCGCGCGGTAGGCCTTGCGCAGCTCGCCCATCTTGCGCCGCTCCTCGCGATCGCCGGCCTTCTCCTCGATCTCCTTGGCCTTGTCGCGGGCCTGGGTCAGCAGGTTCAGGCTGCGGTTCTCGAACTCGCGCACCATGGTCGCCCCAAGGATCGGCCGCCGCAGCTCGGTGATCGCCGACCCCTGCGCATCCGATGCGCGCGACACCAGCGACGCCACCGGAGCGATCTCGGCCCCGCCCTCGCGGATCAGGTCGAGCGCGCCGAGCGTGTTCTGGTTCAGCCGGATCATGCCCGCATCCAGGCCGGCCAGCCCGGCCTTGTTCTTCACGGCCGCGTCGAGCGCACCGAGCTCGCCCTCCTGCTGACGGATCAGCCCGTCGAGGGTCTCGATCACGCTCGCGAGCGTGCGACGAAGCTGCTCCTCGCGGTTCTGGTTGACCTGGTCGAGGTCCTTGAGCATCTCTTCGAGCGCTTCCTCGGCCTGCTGCTGCGAACGCTGGGCCTGCGATGTCTGGTTCTGCTGGGCCTGCTTGCCCGCCTGACGCATGCTCTGGGCGACCTGCTTCTGCTCGGAACGCCGAGCGGCCTGGGCCATGCCCTGCGCTGCGGCCGGATCGTTCTGGCGCAGCTCTTCCTCGCGGCGACGCATGTCCTCGGCGGCCTCGCGGGTGCGCTCGGCCAGTTCGTTCTGCTTCTGCTGGATCTGTTCGAGCTCGTTCTTCTGTTCCTGGGTCAGCTCGCTCACCTCGCGGCCCTGGGTCTGCTGCCCGGCCTGGCGGGTCTGCTCGCGCAGCGCTTTCTGCTCGCGCAGCAGGCGCTCGACGTTGTTGCGAGCCACCCAGTTGTCCTCGCCGCGGTCGAGCAGTTGGATCAGGCTCTGGAGTTGATCCTGCACATCGCGCTGCGCCTCGACGGCCTCGCGAGCCTCGGGCGACAGGTTCGCTTCGGCCTGCTCGGCCTCCGGCTTGGCCTCGGGCTGGGGCTCGCCCGCCTGCTCCTTCTGTTCCTGCTGCTGCTGAGGCTGTTCGCCCCCGGGCTGTCCTGCCTGCTGCTGTCCCGCCTGAGGCTGACCGGACTGCTGCCCGCCGCTCTGCGATGGCTGCCCGTTGGGCTGCCCCTGCGACTGCTGCGAACCTGCCTGCGCACCTTCAGCGGGCTGCGATGGCGGGTTCTGCTGCGATTGAGCGCCCGAAGAAGACTCCTGCGGCTTCGATTCGCCGCTCGGCCTGGCATCACCGGCCTGTGCGGGCGGCGGGCTCTGACTCTGCGAGCCTTGCGGCTGGCCCTGATTCGGTTGGCTCTGATCGGGCTGGGACTGGCCGGATTGGCTTTGATTGGATTGGGTCGGGGTGGATTGGCTCTGCTCGCCCGCGTTCGGCTGTGATTCCTTCTGCGATGCCCCCGCGCGGTCGAGCGCCTGCGCAGCCTGATTGGACGATTTGCCGGCCTCGCGCAGCGTGTCGCCCGCTCGCTGCAGCAGATCCTCGAGGCCGCGATCGGCCATCTGGTTCTCGCTCAGTCGATCGACGAGTCGGCGGACCTGTTCGCCCTGGCGCGACAGCCGCTCGCCGACCTGCCCCTGGCCGCGGCGGGTCTGGGCATCGGCGCGGCCCGCGGCGGTGCGGTCCTGCAGCTCGCCCTGCTGCTCGTTGACGCGGATCGCTGTCTGACGGATCTCGGCGAGCTCGCGCTGCAGTTCCTCGACGAGCTGGGCCTCGCTGATGATGCGCAGCGTGCGCGGGGCCGAGCGTGTGGCCTTGGGCATCTCGCTCGACGCCGCCAGAA
>JBIPMO010000232.1:0-5118 GCA_044369085.1 Phycisphaerales bacterium | reverse complement strand
GACGCGGTGCCAGGATTCATGGAAGGTCGGGCGATCGACGCTCATGCCGGTGCAAGGGTACGCCAAGCCCCCCGCCCGCGTGCGATGGCGGTGCGTGGTTCAGCCCTGGCTGAGGTATCGCGACGCGGTGCCCATGCAGGCGGCGAGGCGCTCGACGGCCCGGCCCGCGAGCCTGCGGACGGCGTCCTCGGTGCGGTCGAGTTCCTTGGCGACCTCTGCCATGGATGCTTCCTCGAGGTAGACGCGCTGGATCACCTGGCGGTAGTCCTCGGGAAGTTTGGCCATGCAGGTGAGCATGGCGGCGAAGGCATCCTCGCGGCGCATGACCCGGCTCGCGGTCGTGAGGTCGGGGAGCAGGCGGTCGAACATCGATTGGTGCCGCGATGCGTCCCCGCCCGCGATGGACACCTCGCGGGCGGCATCGCGTTTCTTGCGCCGCAGGGCCCGGACCTGGTCGAGGAATCGGTGCTCGATGATCCGCGTCACCCAGTGGTAGAACGCGTCCTCACCGCGGTGCTCGAAGGTTGCCAGGGCGGCGAAGACGCCGATGTAGGCCTCCTGCAGGACATCCTCGGGGTCGAGCTTGCCCTGCCAGTCGACACCGATCTTGCGGATGGTGAAGCCCAGGAATCGCGCGTGGTGCAGGAAGAGAAGCTTCGTGGCGGCGTCCTGGTCGCCCTGGGCGGCCTGAGCGCAGAGCGCGGGGATGTCGGTCGCTTCCGCCTCCGATGGAGTGTGGCGGGGAAGCGGATCCTCCTGGGTCATGCCCGTACAATACCGACCTTCGTCGCCGATCCGGGTGGTTTGACGCACTCCGAACATGAACCAGCCACCGAACGAGCCCTCACGCCCTTCCGTCCCGGAAGACTCGTCGGATGGGTTCCCGGTGCTCGAGGGCTACGACGTCATCGATCAGTTGGGGCGTGGCGGGATGGGTGTGGTGTACGAGGCGTTCCAGCGCAGCACCGGTCGGCGCGTGGCGGTGAAACTGATGCTGGAGCGCGTGGCGGCGACCGAGGCCGCTCGGCGGCGCTTCGAGCGCGAGGTCGAGCTGATCGCTCGGCTGCAGCACCCCAACATCGTCGGGATCCTGGATTCCGGGCTGCACAAGGGGCGCTACTTCTACGTGATGGATTTCGTGGAGGGGTCGGGGGTTGACCAGCGTTTCAAGCCGGGCATCACCGAGATGCGCGAGGCGCTGCGGGTGGTGGCGAAGGTGGCGCGGGCTGTCGATTACGCGCACCAGCGTGGGGTGATGCACCGCGACCTCAAGCCCGCCAACATCCTGATCGACCAGCGGGGCGAGCCTCACCTGCTCGACTTCGGCCTGGCCAAGGCGTTTGACCCCAACTCGCTGGTGGCGATGCGAGACTCGCTGAGCGAGCCCGGGCAGGTCATCGGCACGCTGGGGTACATGGCTCCGGAGCAGGCGCGGGGTTCGATGGGCGAGGTGAGCGTCAGGTCCGATGTCTACGCCCTTGGTGCGATCGCCTACGAGATGGTCGCGGGCGCGCTGCCCTGCCCGATCGACGGGCCGATGGCGATCGTGTTCCAGCGGATCGAGAGCCGCGATCCGGACCGCCCGTCGACGGTCCGGCCGGGCGGCGGTGTGCCCGCGGACATCGATGCGGTGCTGATGAAGGCGCTGGAGAAGGACCCGGCCAAGCGCTACCCGACGGCGGGGGCGTTCGCGGACGACCTGGAACGATGGCTCGGGAATCTGCCGGTCGCGGCGCGGCACGTCGGTCCGATCGAGCGCGGGGCGCGCTGGTGCCGGCGCAATCCCGCGTGGGCGGGGCTGGCGGTGGCGGTGGGGCTGGCGCTGGCGATCCTCGCGGGGTCGGCGTGGTGGACCAGCCGCGCGGGCCGGCAGCGCGAGCAGGCCGAGAAGATCAAGAGTGATATCGATGCGACGCTCGGCGACGCGATGATGCAGCTCGATCCGGACGAGAACCCGGGCCTGTTTGAAGCGGCGGCGCTGACGATCGACCGAATCGAGGCCGGCCTGGCCAAGTCGCCCCGGCCTCCTCTCGAAGAAGCGGTGTGGCGTGAGCGCATCGCCGAGCAGCAGCGCAAGATCGGGGAGTTTGACAAGGCCGAGCGCAACGCCCGCCGCGTGGTCGAGCTCCGCCGGGGTCTCACCTCGGGCGATGACGCCGACCTGGCGCGGGCGCTGCGGAACCTCGGGGCAGCACTCTTTGACCTCAGTCGGTTCACGGATGCGCAGGAGCCGTACCGCGCTGCCCTTGAGATGCGCCAGCGTCTGGCCAAGGGCCGCGATGACGAGGCGGTCGCCGACAGCCTGAATCACCTGGCGCAGTGCCTCACACGGCTGGGGGGCCTTGAAGAAGCCGAGCCGCTGCAACGGGCAGCGTTCGAGATGCGCCGCCGCCTGTTTGGCGAAGGAGATGAGCGCACCGTCGCGGCGCAGAACAACGTGGCGACGATCCTGCTGAGCAAGGGAGATTTCGCCCGCAGCGAGGCGATGTATCGCGAAGCCATGCAGCGCTTCATCGCGCTGCGCGGGGACAAACACCGGTACGTGGGCCGAAGCCTGCGGAACATCGCCGCGTGCGTCGCGGCGCAAGGGCGGCTCGACGAGGCCGATGAGCTGCTCGCCAAGGCACAGGCGGTGACGACCGAGGTGCTCGGGCCGTCGACCCCTGAGATTGCGGGTGTGCTCCACGACATCGCGGCGCTGAGGCTGGCGCAGGGACGGTCCGAAGAAGCGGAGCCGATGGCCAGGCAGGCGCTGTCGATCCGACTGAGCAAGCTTGGCCCGGCCAATCAGGACAGCGTGGACTCGAAGCTGCTGCTCGGCCGGATCCTGCTCGCGAGCGGGCGAGTGACCGAGGCCGAGCCGATGCTTCGCGAAACGGTCGAGCGCCGCCTGCAGGCCAACCCGCCGGTGCCCGCGGATGTGTCCGAGGCTCGGCTGGCGCTCGGCGTGACGCTGGTCGCGCTCGGGCGTGCTGATGAGGGCATGCCGCTGATCCGCGATGGGACGCGGTCCCTGAGCGAGCTGCGCCCGGCGGGCGACCCGAGGAGCGGCAAGTTCTTTGCAGCGCTGGAGGGCGATCTGGCGCGGCTGCCGGAGAATGATGACATCCGTGAAGCGCGGGCCGTGCTGGTGCCCGGCGCGGGACGATGAGTGCAACCACCCCCACCCCCACCCCCACCCCCACCCGGCCACACGCGGGCCGATTGACCGGAGACAGCGTCATGATGCAGACTCGTGTGCGGAACTGGATTGTTGCTTCGCTGGCCGCCGCGGCCTTGCTTGGATGCTCGTCGCAACGGAGCGCCACCAAGTCGCCCGCCCTGCCCCCCACCGCTGTCGTCGGCGAACGAGTCAACCCTGGCAGCGGGCTGGCGCGGCCGGAGTTCCTCGAGTCGTTCGCCCAGACATTCCGCTACCGGCTGGGTCACCCGACGGGCATCAAGATCTCGCCGGATGGGGGCACGGTCTTCTTCCTGCGCTCGGGCTCGCGATCGTTCGTACAGGACCTGTACGAATACGATGTCGCCAGCGGGCGCGAGCGCGTGCTGCTGACTGCGGACCAGATCCTGCGCGGTGAGAATGAGGTGCTGACGGCGGAAGAACTGGCTCGGCGCGAGCGGATGCGTCTGGCCTCGCGCGGCATTGCGGCGTACGACCTCTCGCCAGATGCGAGCAGGATCCTGGTGCCGCTGTCGGGCAGGCTCTTCATCTACGAACGCGCGACGGGGGCCAAGACCGAGCTGAAGTCGGGCGCCGGCTTCCCCATCGACCCGCGCTTCAGCCCGGACGGGTCGAAAGTCGCCTGCGTCCGCGATGGTGATCTCTACATCATCGATGTAGCCTCGGGCAGCGAGACCCGCCTCACCACGCGCGAGAATGAGAACATCGAGCACGGCGCTGCCGAGTTTGTTGCGCAGGAAGAGATGGACCGCCGCGAGGGCTACTGGTGGTCGCCCGATTCGCGCTGGATCGCGTACCAGCGGACCGACACCGGCGGTGTGGAGCGCTTCAACATCGCGGATCCGGTCAATCCTGAGAAGGAGCCGCAGACCTGGCCCTACCCGCGTGCGGGCAAGGCTAACGCGGCGGTCACGGTCGGCGTGATCTCGGCCGCGGGCGGGCCGACCACGTGGGCGAACTGGGATCGCGAGCGCTACCCTTACCTCACCCGCGTGAACTGGCCGAAGAACGCCCCGCTGACGCTGCTCGTGCAGAACCGCACGCAGACCGAGCAGGTGCTGCTGTCGGTCGAGCCTTCGACCGGGTCGGCCACCACGCTTCTCACCGAGCGCGACAACGCCTGGCTGAACCTGCACGATGGCCCGAGGTGGCTGCCCGATGGGTCGGCCTTCCTTTGGATGACCGATGCTTCGAGCGATGAACGCATCGAACTTCGCTCACGCGACGGGGCGAGCCGGGGCTCTGTGACCCCGAGCACGGTTTACCCCCGAGAGATTCTCGCGTTCGATGCGGCCGCATCGGCGATGTGGATCGTCGCTGGTGCTCCATCGACCGCCGCAGATCGTTCCGGCGCGATCGAGCAGCACATCTGGAAGGTCCCGCTCGGTGGCGGCGCGGCACAGCGGCTGACCGAAGGGGGCGTGAACTCCGCCGTCATCTCCAAGAATGGCACCACGATGGTCATCACCAGCGAGTCGTTCGAGCGGATGCCGCGGTACATCGTCCGGTCAACGCTCGCGAGCGAGCAGCGCGAGCTGAAGTCCGTCGCCGAGCAGCCGCCCTTCTTCCCGAATGTCGAGTTCACGAGCGTCATAGGCTCGTCATCCGGGCAGACGTTCCACGCAGCGATTTTCCGCCCGCGTGATGCGAGGCCGGGGCTGCGCTACCCGGTGATTCTGAGCGTGTACGCGGGCCCGCACCTTCAGTACGTGACGGCGAGCCCGCGCGGCGGGCTGCTCGACCAGTGGTACGCCGACCACGGCTTCATCGTGGTCAGGATCGATGGCCGGGGCACGCCCGGGCGCGGCCGCTCGTGGGAGCGCTCGATCAAGGGCAACCTGATCGAGATCCCGCTCGATGACCAGGTCGAGGCGCTGCGGGCGCTGGGGACCCAGCACCCTGAACTCGATCTGGAGCGTGTCGGGGTTTACGGCTGG
>JBIPMO010000231.1:0-5133 GCA_044369085.1 Phycisphaerales bacterium | reverse complement strand
AGTCGTGCACATCGTCGTCGCCCGCGCCGCATCGCTCGATGAACGATCAGAAGCGCTCACGGTCCACTCACGCGACTTTCACTAGCGATGCCAGCGCGTGGCCATCAGCCGCGAGGAGGAAAGCCCACGATCTGGATCGGTCGGGCAGCCGAAGCCGACTCAGTGCGCTCGGCCCCTGGTCAGCCGATGTCGCGACCAAGACATACGAACTGCTCGCTGACCTCACGGAACACATGCGGCTCGCGAGGTTCGGCCCGCGATCAGCGTGGCGTCGCCGTCACCTCCCCAAGCAACGAGCCGCTTCACCCGTGTCATACCTGACATTGCCGTGACATCGATAAGTTCTTGACCACCATAGAACTGATCGCTTTGTCGCCCACACCACCATGACATTTCCGCCGCCTTTTGGCCCCCCCGGACCACCTCTGCCCCGTCCCCCAGCCCCTATCCAGACCCCCTCTCCGCTTGCATCTTCGCGGATGATTCGCGGCGCATACCTGATCAGCGGCGATTGATGGCGCGAAGGGGGCGGTGTTGAATCACGGCTCGCTGATGGGGAAGTCGCAGTTGGTGCAGCGGCCCGAGGTTGCGTCGTAGCGGTTGTAGAACTCCTCGCCGATCGGGAAGGCACCGCCATCGTCGATGCCGTCGAAGCCGACGCTGTAGAGGGTGTAGGTCGCGGGGTGCACACCTTGGGCCGGGAAGAGGATGTAGCGGTGGCGGGCATCGGGGGCGTAGGGGTCGGTGGGGAGTTTGGCGATGAAGTCTGGGGTGAGGTCGTCGAGGCTCGCGGGCGGGTGGCCGCGGGCGGCGCGGAAGGCCTCGATGGCGACCATGAGGCGGATGCCGCGGGATTCGGATTCCAGCTGATCGATGTTGCGGATGTGGATGTCGGGCTTGGGCTGTTCGAAGATCATTTCGTTGATGGGACTGCCGACCCGTCGGTGGTTCTTGAGGATGATGGCGGGGTCAAGGGTCGCGGCGAGCCGCTCGGGGCGCGGAAGTGCGGCAACGCGGAGGCATTCATCGCGGTAGGTGCGAGCGGCATCCTCGGCCTGTTTCCGCCATATCGAGCGGAAGAGCGGGGCCGATTCCTGGATGATGACATCGAGCCCCATGAGCGATTCGATGGTCGATGCTTCGATGCTGCCCGAGCGATCCGGGATGCGGAGGGATTCATCCATCATCTTGCCGAGGCGAAGGAGCGATTCGGCGTCGAAACTGCCATCGCGCAGGAGGTTTCGGACGGTGTGCACTCCGAGGGCGGTGATGGATGCGCCCACGAGTGAGTCGATCATCAGCGAAGGCCGCTGGCTCATGGCGCCACCGAGGCTGATGATGGCCTGGATATCTTCGATGGCACCTGGGCGGTCGCCCGCCTGGGCGCGCAGTCGGGCGCTGGTCGCGAGCGCCTGAGCGGCGCGGCGTGTGCGGCCGAGTGATTCGAGCATTTCGGTGGTGTCGTACCCCGACCCGTCGGGCACGACCTCCCACATGGCGAGCCGCGGGGCCGCGGCGATGCTTTGCAGCCGCATGAGCACACCCATCTGGGAGTAGCGGCGCATGGCTTCGTGGGCGATGGCCCACTGGATGGGCTTGGCATGTTGCCCGGAGTTGTCCCACAGGAGTGAGATGTCGATGTGGGGCTGCTCGCCGGGCGCGAGTTGCTCGGCCAGTGCTTCGGTGGCATCGGCGAGCACGCGGCCGTTGATCCAGTCGATGAGGTCGTCCACGTTCTGGAGTTCCTGACGGGCGGCGGAACTCTGGCTGATCTGGGCTTCGGTGAGCCCGGACTTGAGGAGGGTGCGCAGTTCAGCGCGGTAGTCGCGCTGCAGCGCGGCGGCTGCGGGCTGCTGCTGCGGCTGGGCCCGGGCCGTCAGCGCCACGGTGCACGCGAGCAGCATTACTGCGATCGTTCGGTGGTGTGTCATCCCGGCCCCTTTTGTGTCCAACACCGGTGGAACGGTAGGCGCGGAAGGGCCATGCGTGCGGCGGAGACGATCTCGCCGGGCGGGCTAGTTGTTTGAAACCGCGAGGGGCGATTCGGGCTGGACGATTGGTATCGGGGATTGGGGTTCCCCATCGATCGCGATGGCCTTTTTGCCGCGGCGCATGCCCGCGAGGCGTTCGGCGAGGCCGCCGCGCTTGCGGACGGCATCGATGGGGGCATCGCCGGGCTCGGCCTCGCCGGTGCGGGCCTCGAGCTCGATCTTGCCGTTCTCGCCGATCTGCTCGAACTTGACGCGGACGCGGCGCGAGACGCCGCGCTCCTGCATGGTGACGCCGTACATCTGATCGGCGACCTGCATGGTTTTCTTGTTGTGGGTGATGACGATGAAGTGGCAGCGGTCGAGGAACTGGCGGAGGATGCCCGCGAAGCGTTCGACGTTGGCATCGTCGAGCGCGGCATCGACCTCGTCGAGGACGCAGAACGGGCTGGGCTTGCTCTGGAAGATGGACATGAGCAGAGCGACGGCGGTCATGGTTTTCTCACCGCCCGAGAGCTGGCTGATGCTGCGGGGCTCCTTGCCCGGCGGCTTGGCGGTGATCTCGATGCCCGATTCGAGCCAGTCGATCTCGCCGGTTTCGGCGTGGGGGAGCAGGCGGATCTCGGCCTTGCCGCCGCCGAAGAGCCTGCGGAACATGCCGCGTTCGCCGGAGAAGAACTCGGTGATGCGCTCGAAGGCTTCCTTGAAACGCTCGCGGCTGACATTCGAGAGGCGTTCGATGAGGGTGCGGAGGGCTGCGCAGGCCTCATCGATATCGGCGACCTGCTTGATGAGGGTGTCGTTGCGGGACTCGAGGGTGGCTTCCTCGGCGATGGCGTCGAGGTTGACGTTGCCGAGCTTCTTGATCTCGTCGCGGAGGACCTTCTCATCAGCCTGGGCGTGTTCGACATCGATCTTCGTGACGTCGCCCTCGGCCATCATGGCGCGGTAGTCGGGGTATTCCCAGGCGATATCGAGGGCGAGCTCTTCGTGGGCTCGCTGCTCGGCGGCCTCGCGGCGGACTTCGAGCTCGCGCTTGGTGAGTTCGAGGCTGTTCCAGTCGCGCTCGATGATCTGGGCCTTCTGGCGGGCGGAGATGACGCGGTCGCCCATCTCGGCGCTGGTCTGGACGGCCTGGGCGGCCTCGCTCGCGAGGGATTCGAGGGCCTGGGCGTGCTCGGCGGCGGCTTGCTGGGCTTCATCGGCCTCGGCCTGGCACTGGGTGATGACGGTGTCGTACTCGCCGATGGATGCCTCTCGGCGTTCGAGGCTCTGCGCGATGCGGGCGCGGGACTGGTGGGCATCTTCGGTGGCGAGTTCGAGGCGGCGGAGTTCGCGGCGTGCGGCGGCGAGCTTCTCGCCGATCTGGCCCGCTTCGACCTTGGCGGCGGTGAGGCGCTCGCCCGCGGCGTCGGCCTCGTGCTGGGCGGATTCGATCTCCGCCTCGACCTGGCGCGAGAGGGTGGATTGTTCTTCGAGGAGTCGGCGGAGGCTGTCGGCCTTGTCGCCCAGGGCGCGGTGCTCGGCGCGGATGGCTTCGGCTCGCGCATCGGTCTGGGCGAGTTCATCGGCGACCATGGGCCGCTCGCGGCCGAGGCGGTCGATGTCGGACTGATGGCGCTGGCGGCGGGACTCTTCGGTGACGAGGGTTCGCTGCTCGCCCGCGAGGGCGACGCGGAAGGTGGAGAGGGACTCGTTGAGGCCCGCGGCCTTCTGGTCGATATCGGCGAGTTCAGCGCGGCCCGTGGCGATCTGATCGGCGAGGGCGGCGAGGGTGGTTTCGAGTTCGGCGAGTTCGCTGCGGCGCTGGAGAAGGCCCTCGCCCTGCTCGACGTTGCGCATCGGGCCGACGGTGACGCGGCCATCGGCTTCGAGGACCGCGCCATCGCGGGTGACGAAGCGTGCGCCGAAGCCCGCGGCGGGCCCGGCGGCGAGCATGACGGCGGCATCGAGATCGCGGACGAGGTAGGTCCGCTTGAGGAGGCGGTCGATGAGCGGGCGGACCTGATCGCTCGCGGTGACGAGCGAGGCCATGGGCAGGGCGTGGCCGCCGCCGAGCGCGGCGAGCGGATCGGGTGCGGCGTTCTGCATGAGCCCGGCCCAGTTGCCGCCGCGACCAAGGACGGGGCCCTCATCGTCATCGCCGTACGCATCGTCGATGCCGGGGGCGGGCGCGAGTGCGGGCGCTGGGTCCGTGGGGGCGAACGGGGTCGAGCCGACGGTCTCGATCGGCAGGAAGGTCACGCGGCCCGAGAGCGCGGCGAGGTCGGCCGCGCCCAGGAGCAGCGAGGCGGAGGGGATGACCAGCGCCTGGACGAGCGAGCCGAGCGCGGCCTCGACGGCCTGGGCATCGGCGGCATCGACATCGATGAGGTCGGCGAGCGGCCCGAGGATGGAGCCGAAGAGTCCGGGGTCGCTGTCGGCTGCGCCGGCTCGCTCGCGGCTCGCGAGCGCGGCCTTGACGGCTTCGCCGAGGCCGACGCGGGCATCGATCATTTCCTGGAGCATGGCGCGGCGGGAATCCTGCCGTGCGTGCTGCTGTTCGAGTTCGCCCAGGCGGCCGGCGCGAGCTCGTTGATCGCCCGTGAGGGCCTCGACGGAGGTGACGGCGGCGGCGATCTGGGATTCGATGCCCGTGATCCGTGCGCGGCGTTCGGCGGCGGCGGACTCGGCGGCGGAGAGCTGGGAGGCGGCTTCGGCGTGTTCGCGGTCGAGGCCCGCAGCGCGGGTTTCGAGGCGCTGCTTCTGCTCGGCCAGACCCAGGAGGCGGCGCTGATCGGCATCGATGCGAGCAGTGAGGCCGGTGAGCTCGCGGTCGATGTTGGTGGTGGCGGCGCGGCGCTCGGCGAGCTTGAGGCGCTTGTCGGCGAGCATGGTCTGGGCGGATTCGCGGGTGATGGCGAACTCGCGGAGGGTCTGCTCGGCTCGGGCGAGGCTGGCGGAGAACTCTTCGACCATGCCCGCGTGGGTGGTGACATCGGTCTCGAAGCGGGCGAGCTGCTCGTGGAGCGTGTCGAGTCGGCGCTGTTCCTCGGCGGCCTGCTGGCGCGACTCTTCGGCGGCTCGCTGCGTCATGGTGCGGCGCTGCTGGGCCTGCGCGGCGCGGTGGTCGGCGGCGGCTCGTTCGCGTTCGGCGGTGCGCTGC
>JBIPMO010000230.1:0-5135 GCA_044369085.1 Phycisphaerales bacterium | reverse complement strand
GTTGGTTCCCAAGGGACATGGAGGTGCAGGACATCGGTGCCGCGGATGGCGTGGGTGGCGGTGACGAGATCAGCGCGACGGAACTGGCGGATGGGCTTGGGGAAGCGGGGCCAGTTGAGGGCGGCGGCTCGGGGGGTGCTCGCGCCGGGCGCGGGTGGGGCATCGCCGCGTGACCATGTTGCGGGGACATCGGCGGGGTCGAAGGTGATGACGGTGACATCGTGGCCGACGCGCGCGAGTGCATCGCACAGGTCGATGACGCAGCGGACCACTCCGCCGTGGGCGAGCCGGAGTTCGGAGATGTAGTGGACGATTCGCACCGAGCGATGGCCTCCATCGCGCGGTCCTGGAGGGTGGCTTGAGGATCAGGCGACCGCGACGGCGGATTGTGGCACGAGTTCGTGGAAGGCGTCGACCCAGCGCCTGACCCACATGTCCGCGGAGTAGGGGGCGGCGAGTTCGCGGCTTCCCCTGCCCATGGTTTCGAGCTCGTCGGCGTGGCGGTGCATCCAGATGAGGGCATCGCAGAGGCTGGCGGGCTCGTCGGTGGCGAAGGTGCGGCCGTTGTAGCACTGGCGGACGAGCTCGACCTTGGAGCCGCAGGCCTCGCTGCAGACGATGGGGAGGCCCGCGGCACAGGCCTCGACGATGACCAGGGGCCACGGGTCGAATCGGCTGGCGAGGACGAAGGCGCCGTGCTCGACAAGGACATCGGCGAGCTGTGCCGGCTGGACGAATCCGCGATCCTCGATGCCCGGTGTGCTCTTGAGCAGGTGGGCGAGCGGTCCCTTGCCGCAGCAGGTGAGGGGCCAAGGGTCGGTGACGGCGTCGCGATAGAGCTTGTAGCCGCTCACGAGGATATCGATGGCCTTCTCCTCGACGTACCTTCCGGTGGAGATGAACTTGCGGGGCCATCCGCCGGGCTGGCGCGAGCGTCGCTCATGGAGCGGGGAGAGTGCCAGGAAATCCACACCGTAGACGCCTCTTCGGACGATGCCCTCCGGGAATCCGAGGACCTTGGCGAGCTGCCAGCAGCGCTCTCCGGTGACAAAGACGAGGTGCATCCTGGAGAAGAACTCGCGCATGGCGAAGCGCCCGAGGTGCTGACGCATGGTCCCGAGGTACGGGGTGTCCATGGCCATGATGAACTTGGCGCGGCTCGCCTCGTGCATGAAGGGGATGCGTCGGTAGGCGGGTGTGTGCCATCCGTTGATGACCACGATGTCCGGGCGTTCTTTCGCGACGACGGCGCGAACATCATCCTCGGTGACTTCGTGGTCCGGGGGCGTGAGGGTGCAGGGGATGCCCTCCATGATGGAGTTCTTGAATGAGGAGTGCTCCCTGCTGCCGCCGGTGCCGCGTGCGAGCACGTGCAGCTCGCATGCACCGGACTCGACGAGCGCGCGCCAGCACGCCGCCATGTATCCAGAGATGTACGACCAGCAGATGAGGACTTTCATTCCGACTGCACCCGATTCATGCCCCGAAGGCAGGAGATCCTATCCGGCGATGAGCATGCGTGCGTAACGTGAATATGTGCCTTGACTTGCACTCTTCATAGCCCGAGCGGGGCCTTGGCGCAGATCCGCCAGGGAGTGGTCGGCCCGGTGCAAGCGGGTTCAGCGGGGGATGGCGGAGCGGGAAACGCCCTGTTTGTACATGGACTCGAACAGATCGAGGACGCGCTCGGGGTGCAGGTCCTGATACACCCATCGGCGGCCGGCGTCTCCCATGGCCCGGAGGCGTGCGGGGTCGGCGAGGAGGGTGGAGATCACCTTCGAAAGTTCGGCGGGATCGGTGGATGCGATGACCGCTCCGCCGCTGGCCTGGAGCTCCGGCCAGATATCGACCCCCTTGGTGGTGACGACCGGGGTTCGGCAGGCGAGGGCCTCGGCGAAGACGAATCCGAAGTTCTCCTGGCTCGTGGGGAGGACGAAGAGGTCCGCGGCCTGGTAGAGCGAGAGCTTGTCGGTGCCCAGGACTTCCCCGACGAAGTGGACGCGGTCGGTGAGGGCGAGTTCGTCGGAGAGGGCCTTCATGCGGGCCATGTAGTCGGGGTTTCCGGTGCCCGCGATGACGAACTGGGCGGGAGCGCCTTGGTCGCGGAGGACAGCGGCGGCGCGGAGGAGGTGCTCGATCCCCTTTTTGACGTGGATCCGGCTGAGGAAGAGGACGACGGGCTGGCCCGCGGCGAAGGCGGGGAACTTGGTTCGTGCGGCGTCCGGACCGGGGAGCGTGTCGAACTGCGTGAGGTCCAGCAGGTTGGGGACGACGACGCCGTGCCCGGCGGGGAAGTGCTTGCGGGCCTGCTCGAGCTCGAACTGCGCGGTGGTGTGGACGGCGGCGGCGCCTTCGAGGTGGCGCTTTCCGATGAGGGCGATGTAGACCTTCTTTTTGAGGGCTTTCTGGGCCATGCACCAGTCATCGAGGTTGCCGCGGACGCTGATGAAGTAGGGCTTGCCGATCTTGCGGCAGTATCGGCTGATGGCGGCGTTGCCCAGGTCCCAGACCTCGTGCATGTGGACGAGGTCGGCGGCATCGATGAGCTGGTGGAGCGCCTTGGTTTGGCCCGGCTTCCCGCCGCCGAATCGGGGGGCCGCCTCGACGAGGTTGACGGCTCGTGGCCATCCATCAGTGCGATCTTTCCAGGCCTTGGGGACGGCGGGATCCACGATGGATGCGAGGGTGACCTCGTGCCCGCGGCGTGCGAGGGCGGTGGTGAGGTCGAGCACCGCGCGGATCGGCCCGCCCAGTTCGGTGCGCATGTGGCTCATGTACTGGAGGATGCGCATGGTTGGGGGGTTGGCTGGGTGGCTGCGGGGGGTGAGGGTTTCGGGTGGGATTGTAGATGTTGGCGGGGGCGGACTGAGAAGGATCGGCTGAAGGGGGTGAGCGGCTATCTTGTTGCCCGGGGCGGCTGTGGCAGTCGCGTTGACCCCATGAGTCGAACGAGCCGATAGCGGCGGTCGTAGATCCACCGATGCCAGTGTCCCCGGCCCAACCCGTCGCATCTCATCCCGAAGATAGCGCAAGCACTGCGCGAGCGGTGCATGAGCGATCGGGGGGTGGCGGGGCGATTTTCCAGCAGCTCGACCGGGTGAACCCGTTCCCTTATTCGCTGCGGGAGTACGCGATTCGTGCGGCGTGGGTGTACCTTGGCTCGCCGGTTTTCCGGCTGAGCTTTCGGAAAGCGAACCGCTTCCGGCGGATTCTCCTGGGGCTGTTCGGGGCGAAACTGGCGGCGACGGCGGTGACCAAGCCGAGCACGATCATCCGTCACCCCTGGCTGCTGGAGATGGGGGAGCACTCGTGCCTGGCGGAGGGGGTTGAGGTTTACAACCTGGGACCGATCTCGATCGGGGCGCACTCGGTGGTGTCGCAGCACAGTTATCTGTGCGCCGGGACGCATGACTACACCTCGCCATCGCTGCCGCTCGTTCGGCCGCCGATCCGGATCGGGTCTGGGGTTTGGGTGTGTGCCAAGGCGTTTATCGGACCGAACGTGACGATCGGGGACAACGCGATCGTGGGGGCCGGGGCGGTGGTGACCAAGGATGTTCCCGCGGGGATGATCGCGGCGGGGAACCCGGCGCGGGTTGTGCGGGCGCGACCGATGGGCGTTGCGAGCGTGGCGCCGATCCCGGTCGAGGTTGATCCGATAGAGAGGGTCTCCCGCGAGGACCGCGAGCGCACCGCATGAGCACGTCGAACCCTCAGCCGCTGCCCGATGACCAGATCGCCGAGATGTTCTCCCGGTTCAGGGGCGAGCGCGCGCTGATCACGGGCGGGGCCGGTTTCATCGGGTCGCACCTGGCGCACGGGCTGGTGCGTCTGGGGGCGCAGGTGGTGGCGTTGGACGATCTTTCGGGGGGATTCCGCGAGAACCTGCCGGAGCGGAACGTGGAGTTCGTGCACGCGAGCGTGCTGGATGACGCGGCGCTGCGCCGTGCGGCGCGGGGGTGCCGCTGGGTGTTTCACCAGGCGGCGATGGTGAGCGTTCCCGAGAGCGTCGAGAAGCCCGATGAGTGCGTTCGGCTGAACGTGGGGGGGACCGAGCGCGTGCTGGCGGCGGCTCGGGAGGTGAAGGCCGAGCGCGTGATGTTCGCGGCATCGGCGGCGGCGTACGGGAATCATCCGACGCTGCCGTGCAGCGAGTCGCACCTGCCCGACAGCTGGTCGCCGTACGCGATGAGCAAGATCGCGGGCGAGCACCTTCTGGCGACGTACGCTCGTTGCTTCGGGATGTCGGCGGTGAGCCTGCGCTACATGAACATCTTCGGCCCTCGGCAGAACCCCAACTCGCCCTACGCGGCGGTGATCTCGGCGTTCGTGAACCGTCTGCGGGCGGGGAAGCAGCCGACGGTGTTCGGTGACGGGTCGCAGACGCGGGACTTCACGTTCATCGAGAACGTGGTGCACGCGAACCTCCTGGCGGCGGCCGGGGGCAGGCCCGGGACGGTGTTCCATGGCCAGCCGATCAACGTGGGGACCGGGGTTCGGACGAGCCTGCTGGATGTTCTGAACGCTCTGGGCCGGGCGCTGAAGGTTGATGCGACGCCGGTGTTCGGGGGGCCGCGGGCGGGGGACATTCAGCATTCGGTGGCTGATATCTCGCTGGCGCGGTCGCTGCTTGGGTACCGTCCATTGGTGGGGCTGGATGAGGGGCTCTCGCGGACGCTGGCGGAGTGGAAGTGAGGGGCGGCGGCGGGGGTTGGCCCGGGCGGCCCGTATAGTTGGCCCGGTTTTCGGGGATGGGCGGTGTGATCAACGATGACTCAGGTTGCCTCCAACACGAAGCCGGTCTCCGCCGCGCCGGGCAGCGCGGTGCCGGCGCGCCCTCCGAGCGTTCTGGTTCTGACCAAGGACGAGGAGGTGAACATCGCGGCGTGCCTGGAGTGCCTTTTGTTCAGCGATGACATCGTGGTGCTTGATTCTTACTCGAGCGACCGGACGTGCGAGATCGCCGCGAAGTTCCCGAACGTGCGGGTGGTCCAGCGGAAGTTCGACACGTGGAGCAAGCACAGCAACTGGGCGCTGGACAACATCGAGTTCAAGAACCCGTGGGTGTACTACTCGGATGCGGACGAGCGGGTGACGCCGGAGCTGCAGCAGGAGATCCTGCGGGAGATCAACCG
>JBIPMO010000035.1:0-15735 GCA_044369085.1 Phycisphaerales bacterium | reverse complement strand
ACACCGCGCCATCGGCACCGCACCCGGCCCGTCCAAGTTGTCCACCAACCACCCCCATGTGCGGCGCCTGGGGACAACCAGGGCACGGCAGCGCAGAAAGCCACCCGGTGCACGACCGATCAAAGGTCGAACAAGTCGGCTTCACCCAACTGTGAAACAGGTCAGACCGCGACAGCCATCCGCCGAGGCACCGTCGGGGTCCGGATCTGATCTTCCAGCGCCTGCACCACCCGAGCGAACTCCGGATCCTGCTCGCGGTCTTCCTCGATGGTGCGGATGGCGTGCATGACCGTGGTGTGGTCGCGCCCGCCGAAGTGGCCACCGATCTCCTCGAGCGAGTAGCGCGTGAACCGGCGAGCCAGGTACATGCACGTCTGGCGGGGCAGCACGATCGATTTCTGCCGCCGCTTGCTCTGCAGGTCGGTCAGCTTCACCCCGTAATGGTTGCAGACCGCCTCGACGATCACCGCCATGGTGACCTGCGGCCGCAGCGTCGTCCCCTCGGGTTCGAGCGAGACCTTCGCCAGATCGATATCGATGGGCTTGTTCTCGGCCAGGTGCATCATTTGCACCTTGGTTACGGCCCCCTCAAGCTCGCGGATGTTCTGGCTGGGCCGCCCGGCGATGTAGAACGCGACATCCTCCGGGATCTCGAGGCCCCGCAGCCGCGCCTTCTGCTTCACGATCTGCACCTTGGTCTCGAACACGGGGGGCTGGACCTGCACCACCAGACCGCTCTGGAACCGGCTCACGAGCCTGGCTTCGAGGTCGGGGATGTCCGCCGGCGCCGCATCCGATGAGAGCACGATCTGCTTGCCCGACTGGTGCAGCGCGTTGAACGTGTGGAAGAACTCTTCCTGGGTCCGTTCGCGCTTTGTGAGGAAGTGGATGTCATCGATGACGAGCACATCGACATCGCGGAAGCGATGCCGGAAGTCGGCCATCTCGCCCGCCTGCACCGCCGCCATGAACTGCGTCATGAACTCTTCGCACGACACGTAGTAGATCGCGGGCTTGGGCTTGGCCTCGAGCAGCCGCAGACAGATCGCCTGCAACAGGTGCGTCTTGCCCAGACCGACGCCGCCGTGGACAAAGAAGGGGTTGTACGCACGCCCGGGCTTATCGCACACGGCGGTCGCCGCCGCGTGCGCCAGCCGGTTCTCAGGCCCGACGATGAAGTTCTCAAAGGTGTAGTCGGGGATGATGATCAACCCGTCCTGACGGAGCCCGCCGCGCGGACCACCACCGCTGGTATGCCCATACGCACCGCCACCAGAGTGCGCCGCATGCGCATGCAACGGAGCGCTGTGGCTCGCGCCACCGCCCGAGCCCAACCCATTGTGGTTCGTGCGCGCTGCGCCCGATGCCCCCGCGGAACCGCCTCCGCTCGTAGCCCGCAGTTCTTCTTCCGCTTCAAGCTCGAACCGCAGCGACACCAGCGCCCCGGTGACCGCCTGCAGCGCCTCGGTAAAGGCATCGCCGCACTGGCGAGCCAGGTACTTCTGGCGGATCTCCTGATTCACCAGGACCTTGAAAACGCCGCCATCCATGCCGATGGGTTCGATCTCCTCGAACCATTGGCGACAGATGTGCGGGTGCTTGGCCCGCAGATACGACAGCACGTCCAACCAGACCGCCCGATCAGGCTTGGTCATTGCCAGCGAGTCCTCCGGCGAGAGCCGGTCTAAGCGTTTCGCTTGATCACGCCCCGAAAGAGCCCTTCGTGCAGTTCCACCAGCATCGAGAGCATCTTGAAACTCCACCAACACATGCGCGGGACGTGCGTGATTCCGTGAAGGAGAAACTACGGTGAGTTCGGGGTGCTGTCAACACGAAGGCGCGATAAATCGCGCGCTCAGCGCCGCGGCGGCCCGCCCGGGCCACCGTGACCGCCCTGACCACCGAAACTTCCTCCACCGCCGCCGCGCATCGGACCGCTCGGACGACCGCGCCCCGGAGGACCGCCGCGCGATGGATGCATCGGCATCGGCGCGCCCGTGCGCATCGCCTCAGCGCGCATCGCGTCGAACTCCTGACGCTCGTATCGCATTTTGTTCGTCCGATGGTCCATGAGAAACTCTACTTTTTCGGCCTGAACGGGCTTGACAAGCTTGCGCAGAGCGTTTCGCGCCTCGAGCATGTTCGACCGCCGCGAAACATGGATCAGCACCAGCTTCTGCGCCTCGAGCACCCGCAGCCACTCCGCGATGTTCTTGAGGTGCATGTGCTTGCCCACCGCCGCGCGATCAACATGATCATCCTCGACGAACGTGCACTCGCAGATCACGATCTGGCTCTTGCGCACGTCGTCGCTCACCAGCACCGGGCCCGGCGCCGTGTCGCCCAGGTACGACACCAGCGGAACCTCGAGGATGCGCGTGATGTCCACGCCCTTGTCCTTCAGCTCGCGCAGCTTCTCCTGCGGCATCTCGTAGTACTCGGGCTTCAGCTTGCTCCGCTTCTCCAGGATCGTGTACCCCACCGCCGGGCACGTGTGCTCGACCTCGAACATCTTGATGAAGAAGTTGTTCTTGATCTCGAACTCCTGGCCGGGTTCGAGCTCGATCAGGTTGTAGGGCGTCGTCTGCTCCTCCAGCCCGATGAACCCCTCCATCATCCGGCGGATCGCCGGAGCGATCGCCTTGTTGCAGATGATCGACCCGGGTCCCATCCCCTGGAACACCCGCTGCGAGCACCAGTACGCCAGCCCTCCGATGTGATCCATGTGCCCGTGGCTGATCGCCACGAACTTCTCCGACAGCATCGCCCGCGGGCAACAGCCCATGTCAAAGCACACATCAAGCTCGGGCACCGACACGCTCGTCGATTCGCCCGCGATGGATGTCCCCTGCACGCGGAACGGCGGAATGAACAGGAACCCAAGCCCGCTGTCACGCGGCGGCGGCTTCGGAATCATCGGCAATCCTCCGTCCCTCGGCTTTCAACCCGAGGTGAAGTGGGACCAACACCACAGCAACACCGATCCTAACCACGGCGGTGCGCCCGAGCGAGTCCGGGCCTCCGCTCTTGATCGGATTCCCTACACTCATGCCGTGACCGACCTCTCGATCAACGATGCCCGCCGCGTCGCCCGCCTCGCCAGGCTCGCCGTTCCCGAGCCCCGCCTTGAGACGTTCCGCGCTCAGCTCGGTGCGATCCTCGATCACATGCGCTCGCTCAACGAGCTCAACCTCGATGGGGTCGAGCCACTGGCTCGCCCGACTGACGATGCCGATCGATGGGACACCGATGTGCCCCGTGCGGGGCTGCCCAACCAAGAACTGATGGACATCGCCCCCGACGTCTCGCCCCCATACATCAAGGTACCCAAGGTATTGGGGGACTAAGGCCAAAGGCCCACATCCCCCAGCAGCCCCAACAGCCGCACCGGCTGCCGCACGACCCCATCCAATCAGTGTCAACTTTACTTGACACGCGACACTTGTCGTGTATACTTGACTCTGTGTCAAGAATGGTTGTCATCCCAGCCCTTGGCTCGCTTCGCCGCGGGCTCTCACGAAAGGAACTTGCCGTGCTGCCGAGCTTCGAGGAACGCAGTGTGTGGGTCCAGTTGGCCAGTCTGGTCATCGTTTTGTGCGCGTACGCGGGCATCTCGGGGGCGATGCTGTCGAGCGGTGTGATGGAACTCCCGCCGTACGTGGTCGTCTTCGCAGTCGCCACCATCCTTTTGGTCATTGTCTTGGTTGTCGGCCACGCACTGGCGGCGATGATGGGTCGGCCCGAGCGCCGAGACGAGCGCGACCGCCTCATCGGCTGGCGGGCGGAGAGCAATGCCGCCTGGCTGCTCGCCGCGGGCACCTTCGCCGCCATCACCGCGCTCTCGTTCAGCATCCCGAGCGTCTGGGTGGCGCACCTGCTGATGCTGTCGGTGTTCGCAGCGGAGATACTCAAACTGACGCTCCAGATCATCTACTACCGCCGCATGAGCTGAGCACCGCGGAGCCCGAGCCATGTCACAGCCATCCAGCCCGCCTCCAGCCGGCGTCCGCAACAACATCCGCACCCTCCGCTTCCTGGCGAGCCAAATGACGCAGCAGGAACTCGCGCTGCACATCGGCGTCAGCCGCCAGACGCTCAACGCCATCGAGGGTGGCAAGTACTCCCCATCCCTTGAGGTCGCCTTCAAGATCGCTCGCGCCTTCGGCAAGCCCCTCGACCAGGTCTTCGAGTACGTCGAATAGGCCGGCTGCCCCGGCACCCACTCGCGACATCCACGGCCCAATAAACGTTGACTCAACCATCGTCTCGCCGTATACTGGTGATGTGACCGCCGCACTCCAGCACGAGATCAAGAAGAAAAAGCCCTTCGACCTCCCCGAGCAGGAGGCCTACCTCAACATCGTCCGCACCGCCTCGCACCTCGAAGCCGGCTTCGATGAGCTCTTCAAGGCCCACGGGCTCACGCACTCGCAGTACAACGTCCTGCGCATCCTCCGCGGCGAGGGCCAGAAGATGCCGAGCCTTTCCGTCGCAGACCGGCTCATCACCCGCGTCCCCGACATCACCCGTCTGGTCGACCGCCTTGAGGCATCGGGCCTGGTCAAGCGCGAACGCTGCACCAAGGACCGCCGCATCGTCTACGTCCAGATCACCCCCGAGGGGCTCGCGCTGCTCGCTCGCCTGGATGATCCGGTCCGCGACCTGCACCGCGCCCAGCTCGGCCACCTGAGCAAGGCCGATCTCAAGGGCCTGAACACCCTGCTCGTTCACGCCCGCGACCCCCAGGCCAAGGAATAAACCGCAATTCATTCGGGTTTGCCTCAGCAGCAAATACATGTCGAAACAATAACTGTACAAACCACGATCAAACGGAGCTCGCACCACAGGACCCAAGCCATGATCACCACACGCCCCTCCAACCAGCGCGGTCGCTTTGACTTCGGGTGGCTCGACACCAGCCACTCGTTCTCCTTCGGCGAGTACCACGACCCCGACCACATGGGCTTCGGCCCGCTGCGTGTCATCAATGAAGACCGCGTCGCTCCGGGCCAGGGCTTCGGCCTGCACCCGCACCGCGACATGGAGATCCTGTCGTTCGTCGTCTCCGGCGCGCTCGAACACCGGGACTCGCTCGGTTCGCACGGCGTCATCCGTCCGGGTGAAGTCCAGCGCATCACCGCGGGGTCGGGCCTGCGCCACTCTGAGTACAACCACTCCAAGACCGACCCCGTCCACTTCCTGCAGGTCTGGATCAAGCCGCGCCAGCACAACCTCGCCCCCTCCTACGACCAGCGCTCCTTCACGACCGCCGATCTCCGCGACCAGCTCCGTCTGCTCGTCTCCCCCGATGGCCGCAACGGGACGATCGTGATCCAGCAGGATGCCGAGGTCCGACGCGGGGTGCTCACCCCGGGGCTCACGCTCGAGCACGACCTGAAGCCCGGCCGCCGCGCCTGGGTGCAGGTGATCGCCGGATCGCTGACCGTGAACAACATCGCCCTCTCCGCGGGCGACGGCGCCGCCATCGAGGATGAACAGCGCATCACGCTCGTGGCTACGACCGAGGCCGACCTGCTGCTCTTTGATCTGCCCTAAGCCACCCGAGCTGCCACGAAGCACACACACCTCCCACGCCCGCGGCGCCGAAAGGCGCGGCGGGCGTTTGCCTTGGCCCGCTCGGCTACAGTCACCCCATGCGACTCACCTTCATCGGCGCTGCGGGGGAAGTGACGGGGTCCGCGACGCTGATCGACACCGGTCGCTCGCGCGTGCTCGTGGACTTCGGGATGTTCCAGGGCTCCCCCGTCGCCGAGTCGCGCAACCGCCGACCGCCCGATGGCGGGCTCAGTCCCCTCGACGCCGTCGTGCTGACACACGCTCACATCGATCACGCCGGACGGCTCCCGCTCCTCGTCCGCGATGCGGCCAAGGGCGGCGGCGGGTACCGCGGTCCCATCTGGGCCACCCCCGCGACCATCGAGCTGTCGGCCATGATGCTCCGCGATTCGGCGGAGATCCAGGAATCCGACACCGCCCGGTGGATGCGCGCCAGGACACGCCGCGGCCGCGTCGCCCCCGCCGCGCCGATGTACACCGTCGCCGATGTCGAGCAGGCCCTCCGCCAGATGCGACCCCTCCCCTACGAACAAGCGCAGGAGATCGCCCCCGGCGTCTCGCTGTACTTCATCGATGCGGGCCACATCCTCGGCTCGGCCAGCGCGCGCCTGCACTGCCGCTCCGCGGGCCAGGAGCGCACCATCGTCTTCTCGGGCGACATCGGCGTCCCCGGATCGCCCATCCTCCGCGACCCGCGGACCTTCGACGCCGCGGACACCGTGATCCTTGAATCAACCTACGGCGACCGCAACCACCGACCGATGGACCAGACCATCGATGAACTTTCTGGCGTGCTGAGCATCTGCAAGCAGGGCTGCGGCAAGATCCTCATCCCTGCCTTCGCCGTCGGCCGGACGCAAACGCTCATCTACCTCATCGGCCGCCTGCGCGAAGAGGGCAAGGCCCCCAGGTTCCCCGTCTACGTCGACAGCCCCATGGCCAGCGAGGCCACCACCCTCTACCGCGGCCACAGCGAGCTCTACGACACCATCTCGCGCGAGATGCTTGATCAGGGGGACGGCCCGCTCACCTTCCCGGGCCTCCGCTTCACGCGCAGCGGCGACGAATCGAGGCGCCTCAACGACATGGAAGGCCCCATCGCCATCATCAGCGCCAGCGGCATGTGCACCGCGGGGCGCATCCTCCACCACCTCCGCCACAACCTGTGGAAGGAGTCGACGCACGTCCTCTTCGTGGGCTACCAGGGCCAGGGCACCCTGGGCCGAGCGCTCGTCGAGGGGGCAAAGAACGTCCGGATCATGCACGAGCCCATCGCCGTCAAGGCCCGCATCCACACCATCGGTGGCCTCAGCGCGCACGCGGGCCAAGACCAGCTCGCCGCGTGGATGAAGCCGCTCGCCGGCGGCAAGCCCCGCATCCTGCTCAATCACGGCGAGAACTTGCCGCGCCAGGCCCTCCGCCAGCGCCTCCTCAAGGATTACAACCTCGACGCTGCCACCCCGCAGCGCGAGGAGACGGTGGAAGTCTGAGCGCATCGGCGCGCCAACAATGCTCCCCATCACGCCCCCGGCGATCGTCGGCGGCCCGTCTCCCTCTCACGCCTTCGCGAGCTGAACCATGACCTCCTCACCAGTCATCGCCGTCGTCGGTGCTACCGGAGCCGTGGGTGTCGAGTTCCTGAGCCTCTTCGAGCAGCGCGGGTGGGACATCGGCGGCCTGCGCCTGCTCGCCTCGGCTCGTTCGGCGGGAAAGACCATGTCCTGCAAGGGGCGCGACCTCACCATCGCCGAGCTCAGGCATGACTCTTTCAAGGGCGTCCAACTGGCCCTCTTCTCCGCGGGCGGCCCGATCAGCAAGGAGTTCGGCCCCATCGCCCAGCGCGAGGGGGCGCTGGTCGTTGACAACTCCTCGGCCTTCCGCATGGTCGATTCATCGCCGCTGGTCGTCCCCGAGATCAACCCCGACCTCGTCGCCCCGTACCGCGGGCTCAAGCCGGGGATCATCGCCAACCCCAACTGCTCGACCATCATCCTGCTCGTACCCGTAGACCCTCTCCGCCGCGCCTTCGGTGTCGAGCGCATGGTCGTCAGCACCTACCAGGCGGTCAGCGGGGCCGGCGCTGCCGCAATGGATGAGCTCGAATCGCAGACCCGCGATGTGCTCGCGGGCAAGCCCGCCCAGCCCAAGGTCTTCCACGAGCGCAGCGCCTTCAACCTCTTCTCGCACAACTCGAAGGTCGACCCGGCGACCGGGCGCAACATCGAAGAGCAGAAGATGATCGATGAGACCCGCAAGATCTGGCGAGACCCCGCCATCAAGGTCAGCGCCACGTGCATCCGCGTCCCCGTCATGCGGGCCCACGCCGAGAGCATCAACCTCACGCTCAAGAACCCCGCGACCGAGGCCCAGGTCCGCGATGCCCTCACCGCCGCTCCGGGTGTCCGGATCGTCGACGATCGCGCGGGTAACCGCTTCCCCACGCCCGTGGATGCATCGGGGCGCGATGAGGTCCTGGTCGGCCGCATCCGCCCCGACGACACGCAGCAGCACGCGGGCGACCGCTATATCGGCTGGAATCTCTTCGTCGCCGGCGATCAGCTGCGCAAGGGAGCGGCCCTCAACGCGGTGCAGATCGCCGAACTGGCCATGAAGTAGCGCCCCCCGCGGTCGGCTGGGGTCAGGCCGGCGGGCGATCATCATCGCGACGCTCCGGCCGCCGCTCACGCGGCGGGCGGCCTTCACCGCCGCCGCGCTCACCCTCGCCATCGAGCCAGCGCTCGATGCGCTGCATCACTCGGTCGCGCTCCTCCGGCGACATCCGGTCGAGGCGCTTCTGCAGCCGCTCCATCACCCGCTCGCGACGCTCGGGGTTTCTGTCACCCTCACGCATGCGCTCGCCCGGGCCTCCGCGCCGTTCTGGACCCGCAGCGTCGCCGCGCCGCTCGGGGCCGCCAAGACCCGGCCCGCCTTCCGGCTCGCGCCGCTCGCCGCGACCGGGTCGCCCGGGCTCCATGCCCGCCTCGCGTGCGTTCACTTCGCGGCGCATCTCTTCGATCCTGCCGTTCAGCAGGTCGCGCTGTTCCGGGCGTAACGCGCCCCAGACACGCGCCTGGAGATCTTCAGTCTTCGGGCCCTTGCCCATCAGCTCGCGCAGTTGCTGCCGCGCGGCCTTCTGGTCGGGGCCGGGTTCGGGCCGCGGGCCACGATCACCGCGCGGACCCTTCCGCGGCGGAGCACCCTCGGGGGGCATGCCACCGCCGTCAGCGCCGCCACCGATGCCGCGCGGCGGGCCGGCACGCTCGCCTTCTGGAGGCGGGCCTCCGGGACCACCCTGCGGGCCGCCGTTGCCGGCCACAGCGCGCAGCCGCGCCAGCTCTTCCGCGTGTTCAGCGCGGAACGCCCGCATCTCGGCCCGGAAATCATCCATGATGCCCTTGATCTCATCGGCCTGGTCCTCGCTGATCGCAAGGTCAGCCGGCGCATCATCGCGCATCGATTCGAGCGCCCGCTGCACCAGCCTCGGGTCCAGGCGGCCCGCGGGCTTGCGGTCCATGTCCATGCCTTCACCGAAGGTGCGGCCACGGCCGGGCAGGTTCACATCATCGACCGCGGGCCCCCCCAATGGAGGAGCGGCGTGCGGGGGACCCCCGGGACCGCCCGGGGGCGGACCAGGACGCGCGGCAGCGCCGGCGGCGATCACAAGAAGTGCGGCAAGACTCGGGATCATTCGGCGAACTGCGGGCATCATCGTCATCATCCTTTTTCCAGAGATCGGCTCCTCGTCAGGCCCAACGCCGACCATCGCCTCGAATTGCACGCCGCCCCCCGACCCGGACCAATGGTTATCACCCGAGCAATCCTCCCCCCGCGCTATCATCCACCCCTTCGCACCGGAACACCGCAAGAACTGTAGGAGATCGCCATGGCCGCATCCCTGACCAAGGAGCACGTGATCGAGGCCCTCCGCACCCTGCGCGATGCGCGGAGCGGACGCGACCTCTACGAGCTCGGCGCGGTCCGCAAGATCGCCGCGTGCGATGGCTACATCAGCATCGCCATCGCGATGGCGCCCGATGAAGCGCTGCGGTCGCAGGTCCGTGGCGGCATTGATTCGGCGCTCCGGCAGCGCGCCGCGGCCCTCAGCGCCCCGATCACGCAACTGAACATCGAGTTCGTCGCCGAGAACGCGCCAGGCGATGGCAGCGTCCCCGCCACCGCCCAGCAGCCCGCGGGCATGCCCATGAAGCAGGCCGCCGCGAGCACGACGGTCCGCCAGGGGGCAGCGCAGGCCGGCGGCTCATCCGCCGTGCCCGGGGTCAAACATGTCATCGCCGTCGGAGCTGGCAAGGGCGGCGTGGGCAAGAGCACCGTCAGCGTCAACCTCGCCGTGGGCCTGGCGCGCGGCGGGCATTCGGTCGGCCTGCTCGATGGCGACATCTACGGCCCCAGCGTTCCCACCCTGCTCGGCCTCGCCAAGTGGGAAGTCCAGATGCTCCGCGGCATGCTCCAGCCCTTTTATGTCCACGGCATCAAGACCATGACCATCGGCAAGCTCGTCGACCCCGAGAAGCCCCTCATCTGGCGCGGCCCCATGGCCCACGGCGCGTTCAAGCAGCTCACCGAGCAGACGGAGTGGGGCGACCTTGACTACCTCATCGTCGACCTGCCGCCCGGCACCGGCGATGTATCGCTCACCATGGCCCAGATGCTCAGCGTCAGCGGCGCGGTCATCGTCTGCACCCCGCAGAAGGTGGCCCAGGACGACGCCGTCCGCGCTGCCCGCATGTTCCAGACCCTCAGCATCCCCGTGCTCGGTGTTGTCGAGAACATGTCGTACTTCATCGGTGACGATGGCAAGGAGTACGACCTCTTCGGCCGCGGCGGCGCCGAGCAGATGGCCCAGCGACTCGGCCTCCCGTTCCTGGGGACCGTCCCCATCCACATGGAGCTCCGCATCAACAGCGATGCGGGCGACCCGACCGCCAACTTCACGGGCAACCCGCGCCTGGCGGCATCGCTCGAGAAGTTCGTCACCCGCGTCGAATCCGAGGTCGCCCTGGCGACCCTGGCCAGGAGCGGCGGCGGGCCGGTGCTCACCGTTTCTTAACGGCGAGCCAGCGTTCAGTTCCGCCCGGACCGATGTGGTACTTTTGGTAGTAACCACGCGGCGCCCGAGCGCCGAACACGCAGGAGACCAGAGATGGCCAAGAAGAACAAAGCCGCCAAGTCCGCTTCGCCCGTGACCGACCCAGACAAAGCGGCAAAGAAGGAATCCAAGGCAGCCAAGAAGGCCGCCAAGGGCGACAAGAAGGTCAAGAAGCAGTCCAAGAAGCTCGCCCCGAAGGAAGTGAAGACCGGCAAGGGCGCGACCCCGATGGAGATCGGCCAGGCCGTCGTCGCCTCGATCAACGCGGGCAAGCCCGACAAGGAACTGTGGGATGCCTACTGGTCCAAGAAGGTCGAGTCCATCGAGGGCGTCGGTGTCAACATGAAGTGGACCGGCCGCAAGGCGATGGAAGCCAAGGGCGAGGCCTGGATGGCCACCCACAAGATCTACTCCGCCTCCGCCGAGGGCCCGTACGTCGGCGCGACCGGCTTCACCGTCCGTTTCACCATGGATGTCGAGGACACCACCACCGGCAAGCGCCAGACCATGAACGAGGTCGGCGTCTACACCGTCAAGGGCGGCAAGGTCGTCTGCGAAGAGTTCATGTACAAGGTCTGAGCGCCGCCGCAAACCCGCGAACGATCATGACGCCGCGACGGGCTCCCCCGCCGCGGCGCTTTCTTGCGCGAACTCGGCGGGCGACACCGGCTCGCCCCGCGCGATCAGGTCGCGCCGCATCGCCGTGTGACGCATGATGCTCAGCGGGATCGTCAGCATGTACCCCGCCGCCACGCACGCCGCCGTCAGCCAAGGCGCCTTGGCCGCCGCCACCACCACCAGCCCCAGCGCCACCATCAGCGGCATCACCAGGTGACGCTTGATCCGGATCTTCTTCAGCGAGAAGCAGGGCTGGCGGCTCACCATCAGCCACGCCACGAACACCACGTGCACGATCACCAGCCACTCGGGCAATCGGTACTGCACCTGCCTCGCGGCCTCGAGCATCACCGGGATCAGCGCGATCGAGGCCGCCGCGGGGGTCGGCAGCCCCGTGAAAAACCTCGCCAGCGGCGAGCTCGAAGGCAGCGACGGCGTCGAAGTGAACCGCGCCAGCCGCAGCGCGCTGCAGAGCACAAACGTCATCGTCGCCGCCAGCCCCGGCGCCTCCGCATCCTTGAGCATCCACTGGTGCAGGATCAAGGCGGGCGCCACCCCGAACGACAGAAAGTCCGACAGCGAATCGAGCACCGCCCCGAACCGCGAGGTCGCCTTCAGCAGCCGCGCCGCGCCGCCATCGAGCACATCAAACACCGCCGCCACCGCGATCGCCGACAGCGCCCGGTCCCAGTCGCCCGCCAGCGCAAAGTGCAACGCGGCCAGGCCGCTGCACAACGAAAGCGTCGTCAGGATGTTCGGCAGCAGACGCCGCAGCGGGATCGTCGCGGGCCGCGGGCCGCGACGCAGCACGCGGTCGACTGGCATCAGGTCAGGCATGCGTCGCCTCCGGCACTTGTGTTTCGCGGTCCATCGCGCTGCCCGTCAGCCGCGCGATCACCGTTTCCCCCGCGGTGCTCTTGTCGCCGATGCGCACGCCCGTCTCAGCCCCCGCCGGAAGATAGTGGTCCACGCGCGAGCCGAAGCGGATCAGACCGAACCGCTCGCCCGCGGCCATCGCCTGCCCCTCGCTCGCTCGGCACACGATCCGCCGAGCGATCAACCCCGCGATCTGCACCACCACCATGGAACCCCCGCGATCAAGCCGCAGCAGCATCGACAGCCGCTCGTTGTGCTCGCTCGCCTTGTCGAATGCCGCGTTGAAAAACTTCCCGGGCCGGTACGCGATCCGCTCGATCCGTCCCGCCGCGGGCGACCGGTTCACGTGCACGTTGAACACGTTCATGAACACGCTCACCCGCGTCATCCCGCGAGCGACCTCAGCCGGAACGTTGAGCTCCGCGGGCGGTGACCCCGGCCCCACGAAACACACCACCCCGTCGGCCCCGCTGATGATCGCGTCAGGGCTTGTCGGCGTCCGCCGAGACGGGTCGCGGAAAAACCAGATCGCCCACACCACCAGCGCAAGCCCGACAACGCCGACGCCGCCCCCCGCCCACGGGTGAAGCCACCAGGCCGATGCCGCCAGCGCCGCTGCGACCATCGTCATCACTGCGATGATCGGCCAACCCTCGTGAGCGATGATCGGCCAGAAGCGCGAGCCGGTGTTCTGGAATGGTGAGTAGGCCATGGGCAAGGGGAATGGTAGGTCACTCCCGCACCCGCACAAGCACCCACACCGTGGTGTCCGCCACCCCATCGCTCACGCGCTCGAGCGAACGCCCGAACCCTCGTTCCTCGTACCGGGCAAGCTCCGTCCCGTTCAGCAGCATGAACGTGCCCGGCTGGGGCATCACCTGGCCCGAAATCTCGGGGTGTTTCCAGAGCGGCCGCACCCGCTTGCCCGCCACCATTGCATCGCGCTTCGCGTACCAAAGCAGCTCGGGCTTGGCCCCCACGAACCCATCCGCCCACACCTCCGCCCCGTCGGGCAGCGCCGCCGCCAGCAGCGGGCCCGCGGGCCGGGCGCTGCTCCGCGCATCATGGGGATCAATCCGGAATACAAACACCCCCGCCGCCACCGCCATGACCGCGGCGAGCACCACCGGCGACCCCAGCACGAACACCCGCGCGATCGCCCGCCGCTTGGGTGTGAAGAACGAGCAGGCACCCCGCGCCGCGTACGCCGCGATCGGGGCAATCACCACCAACGCCGGCATCGCGTAACGATCGTTGCTCACCCCGAACAGCATGTAGACGAGCGTCGCAACGATGAACACCAGCCCCAGCGTTCGGGCGATCTCCCGCGCGGCCAGGTCTCCCACGCTCCGCAGCACCTCGGCACGCGCATCCGGGCCCCACGGGAACAGCCAGGCCAGAGACCCCGGCAATGCAGAGATGAACACCGCCGCCGGGAACAGCAGCCACTCCCACACCCGCGATGCATCCCACAGGAACTTCGAGAAATCCTCCGATACCGCCGGCTGCCCCTGAATAGCGCGGTAGTACGCCATCGCCAGCGGAGCCAGCAAACCCGCCATCAGGATGACCCCGCCCCAGAACACCGTCGAAAGCAGCGGCGCTGCCGACCGCCTCACGATGCACGCCGCCACCATCACCCCCGCCAGCACCGGCAACCCGGCGTGCGCCTTGAGCAGCACCATCGCGGCGAGCGACAGCCCGCTGAGCGCCGATAGCACGATCCGCTCGCGCGACCTCGTTCGCGGAGTGATCACCAGCGCCTGGACGAGCGCGAAGGCGAGCACCTGAGCCGCAAGGCAGTGCAGTGCCTCGATGTCCGCGCTCCGCCCGCTGCTCCAGAACCGCGGCATGAGCGCCTGCGTCAGCCCGGCGATCAACCCCCACGGCCTGCCGAACCAGAACATCGATGTGAAGCACGCCACCAGCGCCATCAGCGTGCAAGCCAGCGCCGAGGGCGCCCGCGCTGCGAACTCGGTCTCGCCAAAGGCCATGGTCGAGATTGCGATCGCCCACGGCATCCCCGGGGGCTTGCGCGTGTACAGCGCCTCGAACATCGTCGTCGGGATCCACCGGCCAGTCTCGAGCGCTTCCCACCCCGGGATCGCTCGGTGCCCCTCGGTCGAGTGCAGCCCGGCCGCACCGAGGTTCGTCCAATAGACGAACACGCACACCGCCAGCACCACCAGCCAGTGCCACCGCGCGGTCTTTGTCAGCGTGGCCACGATCCGCGGCGGGACGATGGCCACCCGCACCGGAGCGGCTGGCGGCGCTGCCGAAGATGGTGCGCTCGCTTCGTTCATGCTCGGGACACTCGCACATCCACATCCGCCGCAGCGGGTGATTCACGCCAGTGATGGGGGCTCGTCGGATCGACCATCACATCCGCGGGCGGGAAGCCCGGCACATCAACGCCCGACCGCAGTGCTTCTCCGATCGCCGCCACATGCTCGCGCACGAAGGCGTGCATGGCCGGGTTGCGATCGGGGTCGTGCCCGTATCGGGTGCTCTCGGCGAGCGCTTCCTCCAGATTCGCGCCCAGCACAAGGTGCCTGTACAGCGCCACGCACGCGCCGGTCCGGTCCGCCCCCGCTGCGCACTGCACCAGAGCGGGCTGCGAGCGGGCATCCGCCAGCTCTCGCAGCGCACGCACGTACGCGTTGGGGTTCCCCTTGCCGGTGCCGTAGAGCCCGCGGATGCTGACCCGCTTCAACCCGAGCTCGCGCGCGGCCGCGATCATCCGCAGTTCGATCTCCGACCCCGGCGGAGTGGACCCCAGATCCACGATCGTCCTCAGCCCGTGCTCGCGTGCCAGGAGCTTCAGCGTCCGCGGTGTCAGCCGACCCGACCGCACCACCGCGCCGGGCTCGACCACCGCCGCGTTGCGCGGCCGCCGCCGCCGGCCAATCAACACCCCTGCCACGATCAAGCACATGGCGACGAGCGCAACCGTGGTCCACAATGGGCCTCGCACCCGGGCATGGTAGCCCCCGCGATCCGCTACGCTTGCCCGCATGAGCACGCTCCGCATCGCGATCGTGGGCCTGGGCACCGTCGGGCAGGGAGTTGTCGAGCTTCTCCGCCGCAACGCCGACCTGTACGCTTCGCGCTGCGGCCGGAGCATCGAAGTCGCCGCTGCGCTCGTGCGCGACCCCGCCCGCAGGCGCGAGTTCTCACCGGCGGGCGCGACCATCACCAGCGATGCCGAGGCTTTCTGGCGCGTCCCGTCGGACCTCATCGTCGAAGTCGCGGGCGGTGTCGAACCCGCCCGCGTCGTCGTCGCCCGCGCCCTCGAGTCCGGGCGCGATGTGGTGACGGCCAACAAGGCCATGCTCGCCGTCCACGCGCCAGCCCTCTTTGAACTCGCCGAAAGAAAGCGCCGCCGTCTGTTCTTCGAGGCCGCCGTCGCGGGCGGGGTGCCCGTCATCCAGCTCGTCACCCAGGCCCTCGCCGCCAACAAGATCACCGCCTTCGCGGGCATCCTCAACGGCACCTGCAACTTCATCCTCACCCAGATGGCCCGCGGCGGTTCGTACGAGAGCGCGCTCAAGGAAGCC
>JBIPMO010000034.1:0-15744 GCA_044369085.1 Phycisphaerales bacterium | reverse complement strand
CCGAGGGCGGCAAGCTGACCATCGACAAGAACAAGCTCCGGTCCATGCTCGAGCAGGACCCCCAGGCCGTCGAGAACCTCGTCTCGGCCCGCAAGGTCGTCCCCCGCAACAATCAGGTCGAGCTGCAGAACGGGATCACCGTCACCAACACCTCGACCCGAGATACCTTCACCGAGCTGGGCGTTCTCGAGCGCCTGGGCGAGTCCGTGACCAGCCTCACCTCCTCCACCGACGGCACCGTTACCAGGCGCGGCCGCTACCTCGACGAGCAGATCAAGGCCAACGGCACCCGCGTCGACCAGCTCGATGTCCGCCTGGAATCCAAGCGTGCGCGCCTCGAACGCCAGTTCGCCGACATGGAGCGAGCCATCGCTTCGCTCCAGGGTCAGTCGTCGGCGCTGGGCTCGATCTCGGCCATCCGCTGATAACAACGGCCGGCCGTGAAGACCTCTCCGCGCCGCGCCGATACCTCTGGTCCATGTGCTTCGACGTGAACAACCCCTACTTCCGAAACAAGGTCATGACCGCCTCCCCCGAGGAGCTGCGCCTGCTCCTCATCGAGGGGTGCATCCGCTTCCTGCGCAACGGCCGGGAGGGCCTCGAGCAGAAGAACTTTGAGAAGGTCTACGACTCGTTCACCAACGCCCGCAACATCCTGGTCGAGCTGATGTCCAGCCTCCGCCACGACATCGCCCCGGATGTCTGCGGCAACCTCGAGTCCATCTACACCTACGTGTTCAAGCGCGTCACGGAAGGGTCCTTCGAGAAAGACACCGCCAAGATCGATGAGGCCATCGGCCTCATGGAGTACGACCGCGAGACCTGGATCCTCCTCATGGAGAAGCTCGCGGCCCAGCGCCAGGGCACCGCTGCCCGCCCGGCACCGGCCCAGCACGAGACCGCCCACGCCGGGGCGACAGCCGGGCGGACCGCTCTGTCGGTCCAGGGCTGAATCCCGCCCAATCCCAGAACGCCGATCCGCGTGCGCACGGTCAGGCTCGCGCCCTGCTTGCGCATCGATCGTGCCGCCCGCCTACGCAACCTCGCTACCCTTGCCTGCACCATGCGAGGCCCCGTCATCACCCACCCCGACCCAGAACTCCGCTGGCTGCTAGAGATCTCCGCGCTGCCCACCGCCGCCGGGAAGGAATCTCGCATCATCGATTGGCTCCGCGCCTGGACCGCCGAGCGCCCCGACCTGTCGCTCGCCGCCGATGCCGCGGGCAACCTCGTCATCGCGCCGGCAACCCCGCCGCTGCCGCCGCACCCCCGGCCGCTCTACATCACCGCGCACCTGGACCACCCCGCGTTTGTCGTCGAGCGGATCATCGGCCCGGCCACCGTGCTCGTCTCGTTCCGCGGCGGAGTGCTCGACCCCTACTTCAAGAACGCTCGCGTCCGCCTGTTCAACAGCCGGGAAGATTCCATCGCGGGGACAATCACCGCTCACGAGAAGAAAGAGCCGTTCGCCGAGTGCCTGGTCGACCTTGATGCCTCCGCGGACACCATCGAACTCGGCGATGTCGGGCGCTGGGACCTGCCCGACCCTTTCATCGATGACGACATCGTGCGCACCCACGCCTGCGATGATCTGTCGGCCGTCGCTGCGGCGGTCGCGCTGATGGAGCGGCTGCGCGGCCGGCCCGAGGCCGCCCACGTGCGGCTGCTCTTCACGCGGGCCGAAGAGATCGGCTTCATCGGCGCGATCGCCGCATGCAAGCTGCGCACCATGGACTCCGCGGGGCGCGTGATCGCTCTGGAGAACAGCCGATCCTTCGCCGAATCGCCCATCGGCGGCGGGCCCATCGTCCGCGTCGGCGACCGCATCTCGATCTTCAGTTCAGCGCTCACAGGCGCGGTCGCCAAGGTCGCCGAGAAACTCGCGAGCGATCGCAAGGGCGGCTTTAAGTGGCAGCGCAAGCTCATGGCGGGCGGCGCGTGCGAGGCATCCGCGTTTCAGGCTTATGGCTACGAAGCCACCTGCATCTGCCTGCCCCTGGGCAACTACCACAACATGGCCGACCTCGAACGCGTGCAGGCGGGCGATCAGGCCGCCATCGCCGCCGCCCGCACAGGCCACGAGTACATCTCAGCCGGCGACTACAAGGGCATGATCGACCTGCTTGAGGCCTGCGCCACGGGACTTGCCGATGCCGAGCCCATCCTCATCCGCATGGAAAAACTCTACGCGGATAAGAGCTTCGTCCTGCGGTGAATCAAGCCCCTCAAGGGGTCGATTCCGCCGCCCGCAGCACATCCACCACCGTCGGCTTGATGATCTGCACCAGCGATGAGGGCTCGATCGTCCCGTCGCCGAGCACACCCACAATCGCCCCGGTCTTCTGCTCGAGCTGAAGCTCGGCGGAGGGAACGATGTAGGCGATTGTCCGGTTGATCGCAGGGTCGATCGACACCAGCCTGTACATGAGCGGCAGACGACCACCGTCGTACACCGTCGAGGGAACCAGCCGCCCGGCGACCAGGTACTGACGATTGGCGATCAGCCGGTCGATCGTTCCCTGGTAGTTCGCCAGAGCGTTCCGCGACATGTCCTCGAGCCCCTGGATCTCGGGCAGCATGTTGTAGACCTTCTGCCGCAGGCGCAGCACCTCAAGCCTCTGGTCGGCGAGCTGCACCAGACGCGACCCGCCCGGCTTGGACTCCGCCTCGACGGCGTACTTCGTGTACGCCTCGATCAACTCCTGAGGATCACCCGCTTCGGCGGCGGGCGTGGCGAGGAAGTCTTGCATCTTCCGGTCGAGCTGGCGCAGCGTCGGCCCGGCGGGCTTGGCGGGCTCAACGGGCAGCGGGGGAACGACGGGATCGGTCACCGACCCCGGCATGGTTTCGGTTGGCGTCGCGCCGGGGGTTCCGCCGGGGGTTCCGCCAGGGACAGCCGGAGCGTTGGGATCGTTCGCCGCGGGCTGCATCGCTGGCTGCGCGGGAGGCTGAGCCACCGACGACGTTGATGCAGGATTCGTTCCGGGTTCGGCCGGTGTGCTCGGAGCCGGAGCGACTGGTTGCGGTGCAGGCTGCGTCGGAGGAGTGGTGGGCTGCGAAGGCGCGGGCGTGGTTCCTGCGGGCTTGGTCTCGGTCGGCTTGGCCTCGACCGGCTTGGGCTGCGCGGGGGCCGCGGTAGGAACGGGTGCCGGTGCCGGGGCCGGAGCCTCGACCTTGGCATCCTTCATGTCCCGCGCCAGCACGAAGCCGCGAGCACACTCCGGAGCCTGAACGATGTACCCGGCCTCGACCCCCTGGCGATCCTTGATGCGGCCCACAACCTTCAGCGTCGTCCCGGGGGCCAGCTCGCGCTCGCACACGAAACGGAACGATTCATCGAGCACAGGGTTGGTCATCGAGAGCGCCCGCAGCCGAGAGCGCCGCGTCAGCGTCGCGACATCGCCCTTCACCTCGACCTCGTCGTTCTTCACCACCGCGTTGAGCCCAGCGGGATACTCCACGCGCAGCCACCCATCGACCTCGCCATCGGTCTTGAGCACCTGCCCGGCCTTGAGCGTCGCGATCTCGTACCACGACGACCCGTTGCCCGAACGCATCAGCACCCCGTCGGTGTTGGGCGAAACCGTCCGCGACTGACCCAGCGCAAGCGCCGGGGAGAGCAGCGTGGCAACAACGCCCGCCGCGAGCACCAGGGCACGGCGAGCCAAACGGCCGGCCCGAGGAGTCGAACGGTTCTGGGAGGACTGGAAGAAGCGGCTGAGCGATCCGTGCTTGGACATGACTGCGATCCTTGTCAAAATTCTGCTGGCCCGAGGGGAGCAGCCTCCCTATCGGCAATCAGGAGTTTCACAAACCGGAGAACGCGGCGAGAAGCCGGACGGTGACCCGCCACGAGCGGCCGCGCCAAGAACAAGACTTTATGCAGATCCTACCACCGGGGTCGCACCTCATTGACCCCCGCCACCGCTCCCCGGATACTCCCCGGTCCATGGCTCATACTTCTTTATCGTCACGCAGGGTCCTCGTCCTTCTGACTCCCGCGCTGCTTGCCGGCTGCGCGGGCTCCCCGCTCGAAGTCGAACGGACGGCCTCGCTCCGCCAGTCGGTCGTGGATTCGGCCCGCCGCGAGCTGCGCGATGCCGAACGAATCCCACAACCCCTCGACCTGCCCCGCCAAGCCTCGGCCATGGACTTCCCCCCCGAGCGTCTGACGGAACTCGAAGCGATGGCGGGCCCCAAGGCGTACACCCCCACCGCCGAGTTCGGCCCCGGCCTCCTCGGGGAGACCGCCCCGCAGTTCCGCATCGACCTGGCCCAGTCGATCGGGCGATCCGTCAAGCAGGCGGTCGAAGCCCAGCGCGCCAGCCTCGACCCGGCGATCGGCGAGGCCCAGGCCGTCGCCGCTCGCGCCGCCTTCGACTGGGTCTTCTTCACCAACGCCCAGTGGGATTCGACCGACTCGCCCCAGACCGTGCCCTTCGTCGGCGGCGTCCCCGTCGGCATCGGTGCCCGCCAGAGCCAGTCCGTCGGCTACGAGACCGGCATCCGCAAGCGCATGACCTCCGGCGGCACCCTCGCGATTTCACAGGGCCAGACCTACATCGACGACAAGAGCACCGGCACCAGCCTCAGCCCGGACCCCTCCAACGCGGCCTTCCTGGACATCACGCTCAGCCAGCCGCTGCTCCGCGGCTTCGGCTCGACCGTCGCCCTCGCCGAGGTCCGTCTCGCCGAGAACGTCGAGCGCAACGCCGTGCACGAGTACAAGGCCACGCTCATCTCCACCGTCACCGAGACCGAGCGCGCCTACTGGGAACTCGTCCAGGCCGACCGCGAGCTCCAGATCCGCCGCCGCCTCCTGCAGCGCGGCATCGAGACGCGGGATGTCCTCTCCAGCCGCCGCCAGTTCGATGTCAAGCCCGCCGAGTTCTCGGATGCCGTCGCGACCGTTGAACGCCGCCGCGCCGATGTGATCTCCGCCGAGAATGTCGTTCGTCAGCGCTCCGACCTCCTCAAGCTCCTCATCAACGATGATGAACTCACAGTCGGCAACGAGACCCTGCTGCTCCCCACCGATGATGCCGTCGAGCAGCCCGTCAAGTTCAGCCTGCTCGACGCCGTCAGCACAGCGCTGCAGAACCGCCCGGAGGTCCAGCAGGCTCTGCTGAACATCGATGATGCCTCGATCCGCCAGAGCGTGGCCGACAACGCTCGCCTGCCGCAGCTCAACATGGCGTTCCAGAGCCGCTTCCAGGGACTCGATTCCAGCACTGGCGATGCCTATCAGGACGTCAGCGAGGCACGCTTTGTCGACTTCCTCCTCGGTGCCCAGTTCGAGCAGCCCATCGGCAACCGCGAGGCCGAAGCGGGATACCGCCGCCGGCAGCTCGAACGAATGCAGTCCACCATTCAGTATCGCGGCGTGGTCCAGCAGGTCGTTCTGGAGGTCAAGACCACGCTCCGCAACGTCTCGACCAACTGGCAGCTCATCGAGCAGAACCGCTCCTCGCGCCTCGCCGCCAGCGAGAACCTGCGCACCCTGCTCGTCCAGGAACAGACGGTCCAGAGCCTGACCCCCGACTTCCTTGACCTCAAGTTCCGTCGCCAGGAATCCCTCGCCAACGCCGAGATCGCCGAGCTGTCCGCCCTCATCAACTACAACATCGCACTGGCGGACTACTACCGCGCCACCGGCATAGCGCTGGAACGCAACCGTATCGATTTCATCGTCCCCGATGCCGCTGACATCACGGGCGGCCCGCGCGAGAAGTATTGAGCCGGTCCTATCCCCCCGTCGTCGGCATCGCCCGCAGCGACAAGTCATCAACCAGCCCGGCCCGCATCCGCGCATGGGCCAGGCCCGCGATCATCGCGGCGTTATCCGTGCAGAAGGCCATCGCCGGGATCAACAGGCCGATCCCCCGCTTCGCCGCCAGTGTCGCCGCCTCGCGCCGCAGCCGCGAGTTCGCGCTCACCCCGCCCCCGATGATCAGCGCCCGCGCTGGCTCGCCCCCCGCTTCGAGATGCGCGAGCGCTCGCTCGACCTTCATCGAAAGCGCCCCCACCGCCGCGAACTGGAATGACGCCGCCAGGTCCGCTCGCCGCGAATCCGTCAGCGGCGGGGGCAGCGCCTCCTGCCCGGGGAATCCGCGCACCTTGTAGAGCAGCGCGGTCTTCAGGCCGCTGAACGAGAAATCCAGCGACTCCGGCGCCACGCGGCTGATCGGCAGAGCCACCGCCCGCTCGTCGCCGCCGCTCGCCAGCGCATCCACCTTCGGGCCCCCCGCGTGCCCGAGCCCGAGGATCACCGCCGCCTTGTCGTACGCCTCCCCAACCGCATCGTCGATCGTCGATCCGAGCCGTTCCATCTCGATCGGTGAACGCATCCGGTACAGCACCGTGTGCCCGCCAGAAACAACGAGCCCCAATGCTGGAAACACATCGTCAGTCGAGCGCCCGGCCTGCCCCGCGGCTGTCCCGCCCCGCGCCACGAGCAGACCCGCGTACAGGTGCGCCTGCACGTGATCGACACCGATCAGCGGAACCCCGAGCGACCACGCCAAACCTTTCGCCGCCGACACGCCCACCAGCAGCGACCCGATGAGCCCCGGCCGGTGCCCCACCGCCACCGCGCCGATATCGCGCAGCCCAATGCCGGCTTCCGTCAACGCCCGCCGCACGATCGGCAGGATCCGCTCGACGTGCGCCCTGCTCGCGATCTCGGGCACCACCCCGCCGTACTCCTCGTGCAGTTCGTTCTGTGATGCGATCGTGTTCGACAGCACCTCGCGACCATCGCGCACCACGGCCGCCGCCGTCTCATCGCAGGATGTCTCGATTCCCAGGATCAGCATCAGATGCTCCCCCCCGAGATGGCACTCGCGCTGACCGGGCCATCGAACATCCGCGCCGGATCGGCCACCCGCCCGGCGAACACGCGCGATTCGATCAGTTCCGCTGACCAGTTGTAGATCAGCCGCCCCACGATGTGCTCATCGAGCCACGTCTCGGGCGTGCGCAGCACCAGCAGGTCCGCCGCGGCCCCGACCTCCAGCCGCCCGCCATCGCGCCACCCCAGCGCATCCGCGTTCCCGCGCGTGATCAGGTTCCACGCCTCCGCCGGTGTCGGGATGCGAACAGTTCGGGCGGATTCACCCGTCAGCGCGCGAACCTTCGCGGTCTCGATGAACGCCCGAGCCACCCGAGGCATCGCCACATCCGGGCCGCCCGCGATGTCCGACCCCAGCGCCACCCTCGCGCTGTGCTCCAGCGCTGCATCCCAGTTGAACAGGCCGGCCTTCAGAAAGATGTTCGCCGTCGGGCAGTGAACCACCACACACCCGCGCTCCGCGATCAGCCGCCACTCCTCCGCCGACAGGTGCACGCAGTGGGCGAGCAGTGTCCGCGGGCCCAGAAGCCCGAATCGGTCGTACACCCGCGCGTACGAATCATCGCCCGGGAACAACCGCCGGACCTCCGCCACTTCCTCACGCGATTCTGACAGGTGCGTCTGAACGAAGAGCCCACCGCCATCCCCCGCTCGCTCCTTCACCGCCCAGCCGACCTCGGCGAGCAGTTCATCGCTGCACGAGATCGCAAACCGCGGGTTCGCCGACACCACCACCCGCCCCGCGAGCGATGGAGCCGCCGCGACCACCGAGGGCACCGGCCTCATCGCCGCTCGCCGACGATCCTCGGCCGTCAGTCCCTCGGGCCCGCCCCGGTCCATCGCGACGCGCCCCGCGATCCACCGCATCGGTGTCCGAGCGAGCAGGCCCAGCGCCTCCGCCGATGCCTCACCGTCGCTCGTCAGGTACACCGCCGCCCCCACCGTCCCCTGCTCGGCGAGCCGACGAACTGTTGTCCGCACATCCCGCCCGGCCGCCCCGCGACCCCACCACGCTTCCGCGGGGAACACCACGCGTTCGAGCCACTCCAGCAGTGGCATCCCGTCGCACCCCACCGAATCGATCTGCGGCACGTGCATATGCGCATCAATGAAGGCGGGCGAGATGATCCTCCCCGCCCCGCCCAAGGTCGGCGGGCCCAGCCCGCGCGGCAGATCCCCGAAGCCAACCTCCGAGATCCGCCCGCCCTCGACCCGAATCCACCCCGGTTCGGGCGTTCGAGATGGATCAACGAGCAGCCGGCCCTGCACCACCATCGGCGGACCCCCGGGCTCGGCATGTGGCATCGTGGCACCCATCGATGCAAGGGTAATCCCCCAACGATTCCCGGGCTTCGCGTCCGGGGATCGTTCAACATCGCCGCGGTTTGCTGACCCCACGCCGCCCCCCCTATAGTCGCCTTCCCGCCGCGGCACCCCGCGTGCGGGAAAGCGCCGCGTCGATGGATCGACCGATGCTCCTCCAATACGTCGGGATGGACTCCAACCGCCGCACCATCGCCGCACCTCGCCCGCCGCGAGGATCGGCACAGCCATCACCGCGGGAGCGCCATGTCCGCCGTCGTCACCAAGGGCCTTGAAGGAATCGTCGCCTCCGAAACCCGCATCTCCTTCATCGATGGCGAGAAGGGTGTGCTCGAATATGTCGGCATCGACATCGATTCGCTCGCGCGCCACTCCAACTTCGAGGAGACCGTCTTCCTCCTCTGGAATCAGCGCCTGCCGAACAAGACCGAGCTCGACACCTTCTGCAAAGACCTCCGCTCTCGCTACGAGCTGCCCCCGGGCATGCAGCAGCGCCTCACCGCGCTCCCCATGACCGCCCAGCCCATGCACATGCTCCGCACCATGGTCAGCGCCCTGGCCATGCACGATCCCGAGCCCAACGCCATCGATGTCCACTCCGCCCGCGCCAAGGCACTCAACATCCTCGCCATGGCCCCCACCATCGTCGCCTACTTCGACCGCTACCGCCGCGGCGTCCCCCTCATCGCCCCGCGCAAGGACCTCTCCTTCGCCGCCAACTTCCTCTACATGCTCAACGGCGAAGTCCCCACCCCGACCATGGAACGCGCCTTCGATGCCTGCATGATCCTGCACGCCGACCACGGCCTCAACAACAGCACCTTCACCGCTCGCGTCATCGCCTCCACACTCTCAGACGTCTACTCCGCCATCACCGGAGCCATCGGCAGCCTCCGCGGGCCCCTCCACGGCGGCGCCAACGAAGATGTCATGAAAATGCTCGGCGAGATCCCCACCGTCGCCGATGCCGAGCCCTTCATCCAGAACAAGCTCAACAACAAGGGCAAGATCGCGGGCTTCGGGCACCGCATCTACAAGGCCTACGACCCCCGGGCCACCTACCTCAAGACCCTCGCCAAGCAGCTCGCCCACGACACCAACAACACCCCGCTCTTCGAAAAGAGCACCGCCATCGAGCAGGTCATGCTCCGCGAGAAGGCCGCCAAGGGCATCTACCCCAACGTCGATTTCTACTCCGCCACCACCTACCACTGCATCGGCCTGAAGCTCGACCTCTTCACTCCGATGTTCGCGCTGAGCCGCATCGCGGGCTGGGCCGGCCATGTCCTCGAACAGCTCGCCGACAACCGCCTCTACCGCCCCGACGCCGCCTACGTCGGCCCGCACGCCGTCACCTACGTCCCCATCGCCCAGCGGTGATACGCCCCAGCCAGACCAACCACTCAACACGCAACTTCACCACGCACCGATGACAGCCACTGTCATCGGTGCTTTGCTTCACACGCTCCCTGATGCTCCGACGCCTTCGCGACCCGTCTCTCCGCCATCTCTGCCTCTTTCTTTCCCCACTCGATGCCTTGATGGCTTGATGCCTCGATGCCTTCTTCCCCACTCCCCTTGCCGCACACAATCAAGCAAACTTCCCCTTCTCATCCGCCACACCACTGCGGCGGCCAGAAAACGCTGGGCCCCTCGCACATGCGCCCGCAACAACCCCACCCCACTTCAAGCAACTCTCCCCCGAAGTCCCGCATATTCACGACGGGTACTGTCATTCACCACAGGCGGAGTACGAGCCTCCCCGCGGCACTCGGTCTTTGAAAGGACCACACCCATGGAATCCGCAACCATCGCCCCCCGCACTCTCCAGATCGATGGCATGACCGGCGACGCCTGCGTCAAAAAGGTCACCGACTCGCTCAAGAACGTCCCGGGCGTGACCCACCCCACCGTCCAGCTCGGCGCTGCCACCATCACCTCCGATGAAGCGGGCTGCAAGAGCGCCTGCGCTGCCATCGGCACCGCGGGCTTCAAGGCCCACGAAGACAAGCGCCACCACGATGCGGGCGGCACCACCCACGCCACGCCTTCCACCCGCGCCGAGCACAAGCCCGCCCAGCAAAACCCGGCGAGCCCTGCTGTTCAGACCGTCGCGGCCGCCAAGCCCGCCGTCGCCGCCCACTGAGCATCCGCTTCGATTCTGATCCGCACGGAGATGCCGATCATGGCACGCAAGGCAGCGAACCCGAAGCCAACCGATCGTCTTCGCACCTGAGTTGGCCGTTCTGTTGATCGTCAGGCCGCCGGGGTCCTCCCGGCGGCCCGGGCGGCCAGCATCCTCCAGCTCCGCCGAGCTCGCGGCCAGCTCGACGCCATCGAGCGGATGGTCGAAGAAGACCGTTACTGCACCGACATCACCATCCAGATCGCCGCCGCCGCAATCCTGCCAGCGACGCCGCGATCAGCAGCCCCGCCGCACCCGGCGCGGGCACGGTTGAGAACGCCGCGTAGATCCCCACACGTGCATCGGACGCGAACACGCGCCCCTGGCTCGACGCAGAGGACAACGGCTCCCACCCGCCGATGCCCAGGAAATAGATCGTCGCGTCGCTCCCCGCATCCGGAGCGAGCTCGAACTCGTAGTCGAGCGGGCCCGCGACCAGCGGCGCGGACGCATCGGGATCGGCGCGGAAATCAAACACGCCCGAAACCAGATAGGGCTGCGAGGCCGGCGAAACCAGCGGCTGGTCGATCTGCTTGATGTGGAACATCGTGTCGCCAAACAGATCATCCGGGCCGATCGTCACCTCCGCCGAACCACGCGTGCTCTGCCCCAGGCTCAGCGTGTGCGTGCTCGATGTCAGCGGCTGCACCAACGTGTAGGGCGTGTAGACCCCCCTGCAGCGTCATCTCGAACGGCCCGTTGAACGTACCGCCACGCGGGGCGGCCTGAAACACATACGTGGCCCGCAGCAGCGCATCTCCGGTGACCAGCACGTTCTGCAGCGCGCGTTGCTGCTCCAGGTCCTGACGATGCCAGAACCGATGGAACGCGAACCAGTCCAGCTGATCGGGGTCCAACTCACCCAGACCGTCGGCGATCGCCTGCTGCTTCGAATAGAACTGACCGTTCCGCCTGTTGATCCTCTTCATCTTGGTGAAGAGCATGAACTTATCGTCGTCCGTTCCACCCACGATCGAAAGGGTGGACGCGATGTTCACAATGCCCTGGTACGAAGCGACCGGGTTCACCCGCGCAACATCCGATGCGGAGGCCGTCACCGCCCGCTCGGCCCCCGCCCCGTCCGGATCGTTCGACCCGTAGCACGTGTTCAGCGTCAACGCGAACGACCGGTTCTGCGCCGGAGGCGTGATCGCGATGGGGAACATCGCCCCATCCGTCACCCCGGTCCCGCCGCCGTTGGCCACGGCCGAAGACTTGAACCCCGGCCGGAAAGTCCCGCCGATATACATCGCCCCGCCCTTGAGCTCACGGCGCACCCCCTGCTCTTGCTTCACGCGCACCAGACCGTGCGCGTTCATCGTCACCTCGCCCGCGTTGGCGATGCGCGTGAACGCGAGGGTGTCCAGATTCTGGGTGCGCATGTCGTACGCCTCCTGCGTCCCCGCCGGGTTCTTGTACGACGTGATCCTGCCCGCATCATCGAACGTCACCTTCGCGACCGTCTGGTTGCCGATGACGATGTCGCCATTGTCCCGCACATCGCCGAGCGTCCCGTTGACATCAACCCACCCCATCTGCTGACCGATGTATGCCAGACCCAGGAAGTCGAAGCTATCGCCGATGCGGTTGTAGAGATAGATCTTGTTCGGATCGACCGCCAGCGCTGCGCTCGCCAACATCAGCGGCGAAAGCAGCACGAACGCGCGCAGTGAAGATTTCTGTGACATGTCTCTCCTCCCATCGAAGGTTGTAGCGAGCAGGCCGCATCAGCGCGGCCAAAAGGCGGCCGAAACATCGTAGGCCGCGCCGCCCGCCTCGGGCTAGTTCCCGGTCCGATGACGCCCCCGCATGCGACCAGGACGACACCGGGGCGAGACCGAAAACTCGCGAAGTGCATCGAGCCAATCGCGATGCTCCGCAACACCGAGGAGTCGGTGCATAGACCAAGAAATTGAAGCTAGGCAGAATCAAGGCCGCCGAGCACGGTTCGTCAGCGAGCCCCGAACGCGAGTGCGCGGGCACCAATCACTTACAACGCCAGCTCCCCCCCAGCCTCGATCACCTTCGGCAGCTTCACCCGCGCGAGGTCCTCCGGATCCATCGCCGTCAGCGGCGAGATCTCGATCGTGCACAGCGGCTTGCCCGCATCATCACGCGGGATCTTCACGCCGTGCTGCTCCAGCCACCGCGCGGCCCGCCGCGTCTGGATCTCGCGGCACGTCGCCGGGCTGTCGTTCCCATCGGCGTTCTTGATCGGCGCGAACTCATCCTCGCGCTGCGTCTCGAGCACGATCGAAGACCGGCACAGCGGCAGCGCATCGAACACGAACGCCTCGAGCTTCACCGCGTTGGGCGCGGCGGGCTGCACGGGCTTGCCCGAATCAAGGTCGATGTAGGGCACCTTCTTCTCCGCCCGGTGCAGCGGCAGGTTCAGCCGCCCGCCCTCGTTCAGCCGTCCCACAAAGTCGACGCCGAGGATGTGGATCGCGATCGAACCCGCGCAGTACCGCAGCGGCCCGCTCGCGCCCCCCGGCGCCCCCCCATCCCGCTCCTTCACGCGCTCGGCGGGCATGTCGGAGTACTCGATCACCTGCGTCTTGCCATCGCCCTTGCAGAACAGCCCCACCTTCTCGGCCGGGTCGGTCTTGACCACCATCTTCGACGACATCTCCGCCGATGAATCCTTCGCCGCGGCGTGCAGCCCCAGGAACACCGGGTCGATCACCCGGGCCAGCGGGTTATCGATCTGCACGTACGAGATGTGCTCGACACCGCGACGCCGCATGTCCTCGATCGCCCCGCTCGCGTACAACGCCCGCAGCGACCCGCCGTGCCCATCAGGATTCGTCGCGACCTCCCACGTGTTGGCGAGCATCAGCCTCCCCGTCGCCATGTCCAGCGATGGCAGCACTCCCTGCGAGAAGAACATCACATCGCCCTCGGCGAGGCCGAAGTAGCCGTGGTTCTTGAAGAACCCGACCGTCTGCTCGTGGTTCAGCGGGCTGGTCATGATGTACCACGGCACCGGCCGCATATAGCGCTGCCGCGCGGCCAGAATCCACTCCGCCAGACACTGAAACAACGGCTTGCCCGTGATCGCCGTCCCGATGTACGCCCCCTTCGGGCCATCAAAGCCGAGCCGCGTGCCCTGCCCGCCCGCGACAGTGAACGCGGCCACCTGACCCGCGCGCAGCAGCGCCTCGCCACGAGCCCGCATCGCCGCACGGTCCCACGAACCGGTCGCCCCGCCGCCCACGAGCCGCCCATCCGATGCGTAGTACGGCGCCGGCTGCAGGTCCTTGGGCAGCGCGAACGCCTCCTTGTTCCTGACGTACTTCTCGACCAGTTGCGGAAGGCCATCCAGATCCAGTTCGTCGATCTGCGCCAGCAGCGAACGACGATGGTCCGCATCCAGTTCATCGTAGAACCGCAGCAGATGAACCTGCCCCGCCTTCTCAAGGCGCGACCGGATGTCGTCAAGACGTGGCGTGCGGCCGAGTTCCATGGAGGCTCCGGATCAGGGATCAGGGATCGGGGATCGGGGATCGGGGATCGGGGATCGGGGATCGGGGATCGGGGATCGGGGCTCGGGGATCGGGGATCGGGGGACGGGGGACGGGGATCAGGGAACGGGAGACAAAGAGACAGGGGCACTCAGCAGATACGAGGCACCGGGAAAACAGCCGAGACATTCAGCAACCGCTCTGCCTGTTCGCCCGGCAGGCCCTGGGGCACCGAGCGCGGACATCTCAGATCTGAGATTTGAAATCTGAGATTTGAGATCTGAATTCTGAACTCTGGACTTCGGACTCTGAACTCTGAACGCTGAACGTTGAACTCTGAACTCTGAACTCTGAACTCTGAACTTTGAACTTTGAACTTTGAACTTTGAACTTTCAAAGCTCCCCTCCATCCGTCTCACGCCACATCCTCAGGCTTGCCCCAGCGCTCGCCCTCGTGGCGGACGATCTGGCCCGTCGACAGATAGATGACCTGCTCGGCAACGTTGGTGCAGTGGTCGGCCATGGCCGCGAGGTTCGATGCGATCGCCTGCAGCGCCTGGGCGAGCGGCAGCGAGAGCTCACCGCGCATCAGCCGCGAAAGCGTGTCCTCGATCACCGCTCGCGTGAACGCATCGGTCGCGTCGTCGCTCGCGAGCACCAGCTGGGCCGCGACGCGGTCGATCTGCGCGAACGCCGTGTTGGTCGTCTGCATGATCCCGATCACGCTGTTGGCCATCACGCGGAACTTGGGGGGGATCGCCGCCCGCAGAGCCGCGGTGTCCCCGGCCCGCTCGGCGATGTTCACAGCGCAGTCGGCGATCCGCTCGAACTCGTTGTTCACCTTGACGATCGTCAGCAGCATCCGCACGTTCTGGGCGTCCAGCGACACCTCCGTGCCAGCGCCCGAAGCCTCGATGAGCAACGCCACCGCCGCCCGCTCGATCTGCACATCCTCATGATCAATCGCGTGGTCACCCTCGATCACCGACCGGGCCTTGGCCGCATCCGCATCAAAGGCCGCATCCACCGACCCTTCGATCAGCGCCTGCACCGCCCGCCCCTGCGCGGCGAGCCGCCCCGCCAGTTCGGCGATCCGACGATCAAGCTCAGGCTTGGCGATGGGCAATCGATGGGCTCCGGCACGATCCATTCCGCCGGGCAGGCGGAGCACCAACGATACCACCCCGCGCGCCGTTACACTCATCCCTCCCAATCAACACCCCACCATTCCCAGGAGCCGCACCATGCTCTTTGACATCTCCGCCGTCCACGCTCGCCAGGTCCTTGACTCCCGTGGCAACCCGACCGTCGAGGTCGAGGTCGCCCTCGGCGGCGGCACCACCGCCCGGGCCATGGTGCCCTCGGGTGCCTCCACGGGCGAGCACGAGGCCGTCGAACTCCGCGATGGCGACAAGTCCCGCTACCTCGGCAAGGCCGTCACCAAGGCCTGCAAGAACGTCAACGAGACCATCGCCCCCGAGATCCTCGGGCTCGACGCCCGGGCCCAGGAAGAGATCGACGCCCTGATGCTGGAACTCGACGGCACCCTCAACAAGTCCAAGCACGGGGCCAACGCCATCCTCGGCGTCTCGATGGCCATCGCCAAGGCCTCCGCCGAGGCCCTGGGCCTTCCCCTCTACCGCTACCTGGGAGGCACCGGCGCCAAGACCCTGCCCGTCCCCATGTTCAACATCCTCAACGGCGGCAAGCACGCCGACAACACCGTGGACTTCCAGGAGTTCATGGTCCAGCCCTGGGGCTTCGACAACTTCGATGATGCCCTCCGAGCCGGCGTCGAGATCTACCACGCTCTCAAGGGTGTGCTCCACGACAAGCACCTCTCCACCGCCGTCGGCGATGAAGGCGGCTTCGCACCCAACCTCAAGAGCAACGAGGAAGCCCTCCAGATCATCGAGCAGGCC
>JBIPMO010000229.1:0-5205 GCA_044369085.1 Phycisphaerales bacterium | reverse complement strand
GGCGCTTGCTTGTGCTTTCCTAAAGCTGAGGTCGCAGGTTCGAATCCTGCCCGGGGTGCTTGCTCGCACGCTCAGGCACATCACGCTGGATCTCCCGACGGGTGCCCGGCCCAGACTGGCTGATATCAGCCGTGCATTCGCCGTTTCCACGGACAGACCGGATAATCCCAGCCACCCCCGTGCCCTTCGGCGGCAACCTTTAGCAATCCTGCCAAAAGGCAGAATCTTTCCTTGTCTCCGCCCGCATTGGTGGAAGACTAGGGAGGTCGGAACACACCATTGCACCCCCTTGTCGTTTGGCAGGCGGGGTAAGTGGTCGACTAGGCGACACAGGCCAAGGGAACAGGATTGGGAGAAGTGGTGCCCCTGTGCAGGGGCCGATCGAGGCAAACAACCATCACGATCAGCCGTCGCCCACGCCGCACGCGCTGATCGCCGAAATGTCAAGGTGGTCATGCGGCAACGCCGCATCCGCCGCAAGGAGACCGGCATGAAGACGACGATCCGCACCGCCCGCACCACCATGACCGCCCTGGTCGCGCTGTGCGCGGGCACCATGGGCATCGCCACCGCGGCGAGCGCTCAGGTCCCCCTGCAGTACCACTACTCCTTCTACAAAGAGAGCATCCCTGTGACCCTCGATGCCTCGCGCATCGCGGTCTTCATGAAGGCCGATCAGGCCGTGAACCCCGCCGAGCGTCAGGCCGGCCTCGCGAACATCGCCGATCGTCTGAACAAGTTCGGCATCGATGCGCAGGCCCTGACAGCGCACGATGTCCGCGGCTGGACCTACGCCGCCATTCCCAACGCCGCCCGCGACCTCAACGGCCAGCAGGACCAGGCCGAGAACACCGTCGCCCAGATCGCCGCCGACGGCGCGGTCGACTTCGTCTCCCCCGTGTTCAACGACGACCACGGGCCGCGCATCGTCACCCAGAACATCCTCATCGGCTTCCCGCCCGAGATGTCCAAGGCCCACGCCGATGCCATCATCGCCCAGATGAACGCGGGCGAGATCCTCGACCGCGACTACGAAACCCAGCCCAACATGTACCGCGTCCGCGCCAACTCGCGCGATGGCTTCCAGGTCCTCGACCTCGCCAACCAGATCGCCCTCCGCCCCGAGGTCACCTTCGCCGAGCCCGAGATGATCTTCTCGGTCACCCCGTACCTCATCCCCAACGACCCGCTCTTCACGCAGCTCTGGGGCATCCGCCAGAACAACGATGTCGACATGGACGGCGATGAAGCCTGGGACACCACCATCGGCTCGCCAACCATCAAGACCGCCGTCTTCGATACCGGCACCCAGTCCTCGCACCCCGACCTCAACGCCCAGTTCCCCGGCTTCGACGCCACCGGTCAGGGCAGCCAGGGCGAGCCCGTCACCTCCTGCGACAACCACGGCACTCAGGTCGCCGGCTGCATCTCGGCCAGGATCAACAACTCGATCGGCGTCGTCGGCATCGCGCCCGGCACGCTCAGCGCCGGCGTCAAGACCCTCACCATCCCCGCTGCCGCCCCCTGCGGCAACTCGGGGTCGGGCGGCAACTTCGTCTCGGCCATCTCCTACGCCCAGAACAACGGCTTCCGCGTCACCAACGCCTCCCTCGGCTTCGGTGCCTCGGGCGCCGTCGACACCGCCTACACCAACGCTCGCAACGCGGGCCTCGTCCACTTCGCAGCCTCGGGCAACGAAAGCTCGGGCACCATCGGCTACCCCTCATCGAGCCCCTCGGTGAACTCCGTCGGCGCCATCACCACCTCCGGTGCCCGCGCTTCCTTCTCGAACTTCGGCACCGGCCTCGACTTCTCCGCCCCCGGCAACGGCATCGTCACCACCGACCGCACCGGCTCGGCCGGCGACTCGGGCGGTGACACCGTCACCACGTCGGGCACCTCGTTCGCCTCCCCCTACGCCGCGGGCGTCGCCGCCCTCGTCCTCTCCAAGAACTCCTTCCTCACCGCCGCCCAGGTCGAGAGCATCCTCCAGACCACCGCCACCGATCTCGGCGTCGCGGGCTACGACACCACCTTCGGCTTCGGCCTCCTTAACGCCCGCGCCGCGTTGCAGGCCACTCCCTCCGCCGCCCCCCCCGGCGCCTTCACCACCACCACCCCCTCCAACGGCGCCACCCAGTTGCCCCGCAACCCGACCCTCGCCTGGAACACCTCCAACTTCGCGACCAACTATCTGGTCGAGGTCGACAACAACTCCAACTTCTCGAGCCCCGAGTTCACCACCAACACCACCCTGCTCTCTGTCACGCTGCCCGATGGACAGTTGAACGCCGCCACCACCTACTTCTGGCGCGTCACCGGCCAGAACACCCTCGGCAACGCCGTCGCGACTCCCAATCCCGCTTCCTTCACCACCTACACCACCGGGCCCGGCGCGTTCACGCTGACCACCCCGACCAACGGCGCAACCGGTGTCGGCCTTCAGGCGAACTTCCAGTGGGCCCTCGCCACCAACGCCGAGTCGTACACCATCGAGATCGACAACAACTCCAACTTCTCAAGCCCCGAGTTCAGCCAGAACCTCGTCGGCCTCAACTCCTTCGTCCCCCCCACCCCGCTCGTCCCCAGCACCCAGTACTTCTGGCGCGTCACCGCCAACAACCAGGTCGCGGGCACCCTGTCCACCCCAGCTTCTTCCTCCTTCACCACCACCGCCGCACCCCCCGGCGCCTTCAACCTCCTCACCCCGCCCGATGGCCCCAACGTCACCACCCTCACCCCCACCCTCGACTGGTCTGATGCCGTCGCCGTCGTCTCGTACACCGTCCAGGTCGATGACCAGCAGGACTTCTCCAGCCCCGCCATCAACCAGACCGGTGTCCTCACCAGCAGCTACGCCATCCCCGGAGGCTCGCTCATCAACCTGACCCGCTACTACTGGCGAATCTTCGCCGTCAACGCGGCGGGCCAGACCATCAGCACCCCCACCGCCTTCTCCTTCGGCGTGGTCGCCAACACCCAGTGCCAGGGCGATGCCAACCGCGACAACAACGTCAACTTCGTCGATGTCACCTCCGTCCTCGCCTCCTGGGGCGGCACCGGCCCTCAGGGCGATGCCAACTACGACAACGGTGTCAACTTCGTCGATATCACCGCCGTCCTCGCCAACTGGGGCCGCGTCTGCAACTGATCGAACCAGGCCACGGGCCCAGGCGACTCCAGCCCCCCCGTGTCGCAATCCAATCGGGCACGACGGTCAATCACCGTCGTGCCCGTTTAGCTCTGATCCCGGCACCCACCCAACCCCGGTGCCCCGGATTCCGGTTCTCGGGCCTCGGCGAGTGGATCGCAACCGCCGACCGATGCTAAGGTAGAACCCGACGGTTTGGAGGTTGCGCGGCACGGCCCGGCTCGGTTCGGGCGTACCCGCCGCACGGTGCACACTTGATCGAGGATTGACTTCCATGAAGACCACACGAACGACCGCTCGTCTTGTTGCCGTCGCCGCGATGGTGGCGGTGTCTCTCGCCTGGACCGCCTCCGCCGCCGACCTCGGCCTCGCCGCCGCGCGAGCCGTCGCCGCCGCCGCGCCGGGCCAGCTCTACTCCATGCCCAAAAAGAAGGACCCGAACTACCTCCGCAAGGTCCTCAAGGATCGCTCCGCCCAGATCAAGCAGGAAGCACGCGAAGTCACTCGCGATCCCATCCGCGAGAGCGACAAACCCGTCAATCCGCTGAACCAGCCCGCCGAGGGCGTTCAGCAGCCCGCACCCCAGCCTGTCGATCAGCCCGTCGGCCAGCCCCTCGCCTCCGCCGAACAGGTCCAGGCACCCGCGCCGCAGCCGACCCCAGCCCCCGCGCAGGCCCCCGCTGCCCCCGGCGATGTCCATCAGGTCCCCGCCCAGTCCGCCCCCCTGCCCGCCAGCGCTGCACGCCTCGTCTTCGAGAACCCCGTCCATGACTTCGGCGTCGTTCAGGATGCCACCCCCCTCATCACCAAGTTCAAGTTCACCAACAAGGGCTCTGAGAAGCTCATCATCAACGCCATCAACACCGGCTGCGGCTGCACCGCCGCCAAGATGCCCAAGCAGGAGTTCGAGCCCGGCGAGTCCGGCGACATCGAGATCACCTACAACCCCAAGGGCTCGGGCAAGCAGCAGCGAGCCGTCAACATCACCTCGAACGATGGCCAGAACCCCAACCTCCAGCTCACCATCTCCGCTCAGGTCATCCCGCTCATCGAGGCCCGCCCCACCAACATCCAGTTCGGTCAAGTTGGCATCGGCGAAGCCCGCACCGTCCAGCTCGTCGTCGTCAGCCGCGACAAGAGCATGAAGATCACGAACGTCGAGTCCAACGGGCCCGATGTCGAAGCCAAGCTCGTCCCCGAGGGCAAGCCCCAGGTCCTCGTCGAGCAGGAACTCCCGGGCGTCGCCGTCATCGATGTCACCCTCAAGGACAACGCCCCCGTCGGCCGCGTCATGCGTCAGGTCACCGTCAAGGCCATGGTCGCCAAGAACGATGGCGAGCCCCAGACCGAGCAGGAAATCAAGGTCTTCGCCTTCGGCCAGGTCCAGGGCGAGATCACCCTCAATCCCCAGCAGATCCGCGTCGCCCCCACCGCGCCGGGCGTCGCCTTCGAACGCGAGGTCATTGTCACCCGCCGCGGCAACACCCCCTTCAACATCGTCTCCGCCGAAGTCACCAACTCCACCCTCCCCGGTGTCAAGGTCGTCACCGAGCCCTGGTCCAGCGGCGAGCTCAAGGGCTACAAGGTCAAGATGTCGGGCACCACCACCCCCGCCCCGGGCAACTTCCGCGGATCCATCATCCTCACCACCGATGTCGAGCGTGAGAAGTCCGTCGAGGTGCAGTTCAGCGGCATCATCCGAGCTGCCGTCACCAGCACCAACGCCCCCACAGCCCCCGGTTCCACGCCCGCCAACGCTGTCCCGATCAACCCCACCCCCACCGGCACCACCCCGCCCGCCCAGCAGCCCAAGTAAATCTTCGATTCAAGCATGACCCACTCAGGCGGTCGGGCTCGGTCCCGGCCGCCTGTCTTTTTCCACTCCACACGCTTCCCGGACGTCGCCCGCAGCCCTCAGGCAACGAGCGGGCGTTGCCCGCCCGCAACACCACGATGTCCTGACCCGCCCCCAATCCCCGCAAGTGAGCCTTCCCTCACTGGCACGCTCGTTGTATCTCTACAGGTGTGACGCCAGGCCGCCACCCAAGACCAGC
>JBIPMO010000228.1:0-5223 GCA_044369085.1 Phycisphaerales bacterium | reverse complement strand
CGCCATCGTCGCGCTGCTCATCCTCGACTTCGGCATCCGCCGCGGCGGGCTCATCGATGTCGCGTGCTCGCTCCTCCCCGTTGCCGTCGGCATCGTCATCATGCTCGCCGTCATGCGCCTGTGCGCGGTGCCCCTCAACTTCGCCAACATGATCGTCATGCCGCTCATCATCGGCATCGGGGTCGGCTGCGGTGTCCACGCCGTGCGCCGGTGGCGCCTCCAGCCCGGCGATGAGCCCCCGGGCCTCGCGGGCGGATCGGGCCGCGCCATCACCCTCACCACGCTCACCACCGTCATCGGGTTCGCCGCCATGATGACCGGGCAGCACCGCGGCATCTGGTCCCTGGGCTTTGTCATGAGTGTCGGCCTCACCGCCGTGTGGATCGCCACCATCCTCGTCCTCCCCAGCGTCCTGCGGCTGCGTTCACCGCGATCAGCACCCACGCCCGCCCCCGGCCCCGCCCACACCTGATCCGGCGCACGTCCGAACACCAAGACTTTGACGGGCGTACCACCGCCGGCCCCCATCCGGGGACCCAAGTTCGCGGACGCTCGAAAGCGCCCCGCCCAAGGTGACGAAGGCTCATGCAGCACGCCGCCCGCGATGCGCGATCGGCGGGGAGGTCATGGTGCGCACACGCATCGCAATCTTCGCGCTCGTCGTCACCGCCGCAACGCTGTGCGGGCTGGGCCGGTGGTACGTCAACAACACGCGCGACGATGCGCTCCCCGCCCCGGCCATCCTTCGCCCGTTCGCCAACGCCGTCACCCTCTTCGTTGCGCCGCAGACCATGGCGCTCAACCTCGTCGGCATCCCGATCGGGCCCGGCAGTCCGTGGACCATCCTGCTCTCTGGGCTGGGCATCTCCGCCGCCGCGGGCGCGAGCGCGCTCCTGCTCATCACGGCGCGAGGCCGGCCGAAGGTCGATCAGCCACAGGCGAACATCCCGCCCGCCGCGCAGCCGCACGTTCCGGCCCCGACTGCTTCACACGACGCCACCGCCATCCATCGACGCACGCTCCTCCGCCGGGCCGTCGCGAGCGTCGCCGTCACCGCGGGCTGGGCCATCCCGGCCAGCGCTGCCACCATCACCCCCTACCGCCTCGCGGTCCGCCGCTACCGCATCATCATCCCCGACCTTCCGCCCGGGCTGCACGGCTTCCGCATCGTCCAACTCTCTGACACGCACGTGGGCCCGGAGGTCTCCGAATCGTTCGTTGCCGAATCCGTGCAACTCGCACTGTCGCTGCGGCCCGACCTGATCGTTCATACAGGCGACTTTCTCTCCGCGCACCCGCGCTACATCGAACCCGCCACGCGTGTCCTCGTTCCGCTCGTCGGTGCCTGCGCGTCCCCACCGCTCGCCGTTCTGGGGAACCACGACTGGTGGGAGGGCGGCGGGCCGCCCGTCGCTCGCGCCCTTGAACGCATCGGCATCCGCCCCATCGACAACGCCGCCGTCTTCCTCCGCGAGGATCGCACCATCGTCACGCAAGACCCGGGCCCGGAGCGTGGCGTCGCGATCGTCGGCGTCGGCGACCTCATCTCCGGCGACACTGATGTCGCCCGAGCCTTCGCCCGCATCCCGCGCGGCACACCGACCGTCCTGCTCTCCCACGAGCCCGATGTCGCCGAAATCGCCGAACTCACCGCGACGGATGCGCCGCGCATCGATGTCATGCTCTGCGGCCACACCCACGGCGGGCAGGTGCGCATCCCGCTCATCGGCACCCCGATCATCCCGAGCGCTCACGGCCAGAAGTACGCGGGCGGGCTTGTGAGCGGCCCCGCCTTTCCCGTCATCATCTCGCGCGGCATCGGCATGACCTGGCTCCCCATCCGCTGGGGCGTGCCCCCCGAAGTCGTCGAGCTCACGCTCGTCTCCAAGCCTTGAGCGCTTGGACATGGCGAAGCATGGCGCTCTGGGCAACGCCGCAAGCATCCGAAAGTCCTGCGACGCACCAGCCGGATACCGACCACATGATCCGGGTAGTGCGACAGCCCGCCATAATCGAAATCGATGGTCGTAAGTGCTTCATTTGCAGCACTTTAGGGTGTTTTTTCCTAACTTGACTTGTCCAAGGCGACGATGATTACGTACGTTTACTGGGTCGCGTCCAAGGTTGTGAGGACCGGGGGGGACAACGCGACAAAGAGTTGGATGGTTCCAAGACGCGCTGTCCAGCCGTGGCAAGGAGCGCCGCGCAAGGTGTCGTTGCGCACGCTCATCGAAGGGAGAAGTGGTTCATGAAGTTTCTCAATCGTTCGATCGTTCTGTTGGTCTGCGCAGGCTGCACCGGGTCGGTACTCGCCCAGGCGCAACAGAAAATGCTGTACGTCACCAACAACCAAGGAGACCCCGCCAGCGTTTCTGCGCTCCGCATCAATGAAGAAGGAACGCTCGCCCTGGTGGGCACCTTCAACGGCGGGCCGGTCCCGACCGATTGCACGCTCACCGGCGGCGGTCAGTACCTGCTGATCATCAACGCCGCGACCGCGGGCAACCCCGCTTCTCTCCGCGCGCTCCGCGCACTCCCCGATGGTTCGCTCGGCACGGGCATCGCTCCGGTTCCCATCGGCGATGGCCCGCTGAGCGTCACCGCCACCAGCACGAACATCGTCCTGGTCGCCAGCGCCAGCAGTAAGACCCTGCAGTCGTTCCTCATCACCGCTGGCGCGCTCACGCCGGTCGCCACCGTCCCCGCCGGCGCTTTCCCCACCAAGGTCGTCGCCTCCCCCAACAGCAACTTCGCCTACTGCATGGGCCCCAACGGCACGGAAGACATCCTCATCTTCGCCATCGCGCCGGGCGGCGCCCTCATCCGCATCGGCCAGGTCGATGTCCCGGGCAACGGCGCCTTCTCCGCGACCATGCACCCCTCGGGGCAGTCGCTCTACGTCTCGACGGGCCAGTCCAATACCCTCCTCAACTACGCCGTTAACACCTTCACCGGAGCCCTCACCTTCGCGGGAACCGTCACCACCGGCGGCAACTCGGTCGTCGAGACCGCCGTCGATCCCGCGGGCACCTGGCTCGCCTCCGCGCACGTCCTCTCGGACACCGTGCGCCTCTCGCGCCTCAACCCCGACCGCACCATCACCACCACCGCCCAGTCCTACCTCATCCGACAGGATGTCCGCGATGTCGTCACCGATGGCAGGACCGTCTACGTCACCGACGAGACGCCCCTGGGCGGCGGGCAGGTCGGCATCCTCTCCTACCGCGTCAACGACAACGGCACCCTGAGCGCCCTGGGCCCCGCCGTGCAGTCGGGCTCCATCCGCCCGCAGTTCATGGCCATCTGGCAGCCCAAGCCTCGCTGCTTCGGCGATGCCAACCTCGACGGCACCGTCAACTTCGCCGACATCTCCTCCGTCCTGGCCAACCTCAACGGCCTCGGACCGATCGGTGATGCCGATGGTGACGGCTTTGCCACCTTCGCCGATGTGAACGCCATCCTCAGCAACGAGGGTCCCTGCAACTAACCATCGGGCCTCAACAACACCACCTCCACGGAGCCGCGATCGTCAGCAAGCGCACACGCTGACCCTCGCGGCTTCGCTTTTTTTCCCTCGCAAGATGAAGTGCTCCCCCCCACCGGCCAGCCGACCTCACACCCTCAAGGCTGCCGCTTGGCCTCATCGACCGCCGCCTCAAGGCTCGCGAAAACCGCCATGATCGTGTTCAGCCGTGTCAGCCGGAACACATCCTGCAGTTCCGGGTGATCCACCGCGATCCGCAGCAGCCGACCGTTCTTCCGCAGCGCCTGGTGGATCCGCAGCAGCACGCCGAGCCGCATCGTCCCGCAGAACGTGCACCCGATCATGTCCACGATGAACGTGGCCCGCGGGTTCGCCGCCGCCGCCTCGATGATGTCGTTGATCGTCGACTTGTCATCATCCCGGATCGTCCGCGCCGGCAGCGATGACACGGCCTGCCCCGTGCACGGGTCGAACCGGAGCAGGACGAGATCAGGTGGGAGTGGGGTTGCGGGACCGGTGGTCATGGACGTGGCTCGCGAGCGATCATACCGCAACGCCCCGCCGGGGCCGATTCTTCCTGTTTACTGCGTGATTCACCCGCCGCGCTTCTTTCTCCCGCCGCCCTTGCCCGCCGAACCCGAACCCCCACCGGGCGATCCCCCACCCCCGGGCCCCTCGCCCGCGCTGCGCTCCGCCGCCGACTTCGGCGCCACGCGGGGCGCGAAGATCGCGCTGCTGTTCAGCGTCGGCGCATCGAACTTGATCCGGTGCGCCCCGGCCTCGATCCGCTTGAACGCCGACAACGCGTTCGCCTTGCTGTACTCCAGCCCGATCGACCGCCGCCGCAGCTCGCGGGCCACCGTGCACGTCGTCCCCGACCCCAGGAACGGGTCGAGCACCAGGTCCCCCTCGTTCGAAGTCGCTCGGATCACGCGCTCCAGGTACACCTCGGGGATCTGGTTGTCATGCCCGTGACGACGCTCCTTGTTGTTCCCCTGGATCCTGCCCCAGTACTGCCCGTACCACACATCCATCGGCACGCGCTTCCCGGCGTGCCCCTCCTTCTTGTTGAACGTCCGCTCGTCGCCGTACAGCGTCGCCCGGTCCGAAGGCTCCAGGATCGGCTCGGGGTTCCACGTCCGCTTCGCATAGTCCTTGCAGAAGTACAGAGCGTGCACCTTCGAGTTGATGAAGCTCTCCATCCGGTTCTGCCCGAACCGGTAGTGCCAGATGCACCAGTTCACCATGTGCATCCGCCGCTGCTTCAGGTGCACCACGATCTCCGCCGCCCAGTCATCCGGGATGTTCACCCACAGCGACCCGCGCGGAGTGAGCGCCGCGATGCACCCATCGAGCCAATCGCGCGTGAACTCCAGGTACTCCGAATCCGCCATCGAGTCCGCCCACACGTTGTTGTCCGCGAGCTTCTCCCCCGTCACCCGCTCGACCCGGTCGTACTCCCGCTTCCAGTTGAAGGGCGGATCAGCAAAGATCAGATCCACCGCCCCCGCCCGGCACTCGGGGATCGCTCGCAAAAGCTCCCGCGAATCCCCGACGTACACGCGGGTATCGGGCTCGGAAAGCGCGTGAGCAACCTTCGGCCCGGCAGCCACCGCCTCAACCGCAACAGGTTCACGCCTCGTCTTGCTCATCATCCGCTGCGGCATCCTTTGGATCCTCCAACCGTGCAAGATAGCGCCAAGCAACCAATCGCGCCACCACAGCGACTTTCCCCTCCA
>JBIPMO010000227.1:0-5227 GCA_044369085.1 Phycisphaerales bacterium | reverse complement strand
CGATCTTCGTCGCCACATCATTCGAACTCGCTCGCGTCGCCGCGATCCTGACCTCCGAGGGCACCGCCGCCCGCGCGGCCGTCTCGATCTACTGGGGGCTGCTCGCGATCGCCCTTCTGTGGCGGGGCTTCGTCGCCGGCCGCGCCCGGGTCCGTTACCTGGGGCTTGGGCTGATGGCCATCGCCGCCTTGAAGGTGGTCATCGTGGATCTGGCCGGGATCGCCCCGGTCTGGCGCGTGGTCTCGTTCATCGTCCTCGGCCTTCTGATGCTCGCGGTGGCGGCCGGCTATGGCTGGGTCATCCGGCGAGGTCGAGCGCCGCAAGACTCTGCAACCGTGGGCACCCTCCCCTTGTAGTGCATGCCCGATCGGGGTAAGTTTTCCCGTGTCGGCGAGCGGCGATGCCGTCCGCCGCCGGGGCTGGTACAAGGAACACTGAACAAGACCCTGCCGAGGGTTTGCGCCGAGCGTCCCTCTCTGATTCAGGCGGGGTGCAGGAAGGAGCGAGTCAATGGCGAGCGAATCGCGGCCCCACGCCGCGGGCACGAATGCAACCAACAGCGGCACTCCCGCGATCGTCGCGGAAGGGCTCACAAAGATGTACGGCGACTTCTACGCCACCCGCGAGATCACCTTTTCGATCCCACGCGGACAGCTCTGCGCTTTCCTGGGCCCTAACGGCGCGGGGAAGTCGACCACCATGAAAATGCTCACGGGCGTTCTCGCTCCCACCGCGGGCCGGTCGCTGATCTGCGGTGTCGATGCCCAGCGCGACCGCCTGGCCGCCGTCACCAAGCTGGGGTACCTGCCCGAGAACGGGCCTCTTTACCCCGACATGACGCCGCGGAGCCTGCTCTCGTTCTTCGGGCGGGCACGCGGGCTCGATGGCGCGGCCCTGCGGCAGCGGATGGACTACGTGATCGGCGAGTGCCGCCTGGGCGATGTGATCGGCAAGCCAATCTCGAAGCTCTCCAAGGGCTACCGCCAGCGCGTCGGCATGGCCCACGCGCTGCTGCACGACCCCGAGGTCATGATCATGGACGAGCCCACCGCCGGCCTCGACCCCAATCAGGTCGAGCACGTGCGCGAACTCCTGCGTTCGCTCGCCAAGACCAAGACCGTGCTGCTCTCGACGCACATCCTGCGCGAGGTCAAGGCCATGGCCCAGCGCGTCATCATGGTTTCCCAGGGGCGCATGGTGCACGACGGGCCGGTCGCATCGCTGGGCGAGGATGAGGCCGCGATGGAGCGCAAGTTCCGCGACCTCACCGGCGCCCGCGCCGCGGCGTGACCCTTTCTATTCCAGCGGGTCGGTCCAGAACCAATCAACTCAAGACGGATCAGGGACATCCATGAAGCCACGCATCGTCAGCTCGATCATCCGGCGTGAACTCGCCTCGTACTTCAGCAGCCCGACGGGCTACGTCTTCATCACCATTTTCATTTTCCTCAGCGCCTTTGCCGCCTTCTGGCTCCCGGGCTTTTTCGGGCGCAACCTGGCGACCCTTGACCAACTCAACGTGTGGTACCCGGCGCTGCTGCTGCTGCTGGTCCCCGCCATCACCATGGGCTCCTGGGCCGAGGAGCGCAAGCAGGGCACCGAGGAACTGCTGCTGACGCTGCCTGCACGCGATTGGCAGCTCGTGCTGGGCAAGTACCTCGCCTGCGTGCTGATCTACACGGTGGCGCTGGCGTTCAGCCTGTCCAATGTGCTGGTGATCGCGCTGCTCGGCCGGCCCGACATCGGGCTGATGCTCTCGACATACCTGGGCTACTGGCTGGCCGGTGCCGGGCTGATCGCGATCGGGCTTGTCGGCAGCGCCCTGACGACCAACATGACGGTCGCGTTCATCGTCTCGGCGGTGCTGTGCGGCGCGGTGGTGGGGGTGGGATCCCTCGAAGCGATCATGCCCGGATCGGAGATCGCGAAAGTGGCCAAGGGCCTCTCGCTCCCCGAGCGTTTCGCCGACTTCGGCCGCGGTGTGATCAGCCTGGATAACGTCGCGTACTTCGTGCTGCTCGCCGCGTTCGGCCAGTGGCTGAACACGCTCCTGATCAGCCGCCGCCACTGGGCGGGCTCCAAGGACTCCGGGGCGAGGTCGCTGCTCGCGATGGTGCGTGGCGCCGCCGTCATCGTGGCCGCGGCCTCGATCGTCACGATCCTGGGGCGCACCAGCGTGCGGGCTGACGCGACGGCCGAGCGGCTCTGGAGCCTCTCTCCCGAGACTCGGCGGCTTGTTCGCGAGGTGCCCACCGACAAGCCGGTCATGGTGACGGCGTACGTCTCGCCCGATGTCCCGCGCTCGTTCATCCAGACGCGCGAGACACTGCTCGGCCTGCTCCGCGAGCTGGAGAGCGCCGAGGGTTCGGGCCGCGTCATGGTCCGCATCGTCGACACCGAGCCGTTCACCGACCAGGCCCGCGAGGCCAAGCGCAACTTCAACATCGAACCGCGCCCGGTTCCCCCGGGCCCGGAGGACACGGGCGGCCAGCCCGATGCCCTCTTCATGGGCGTCGCCTTCACCTGCGGGGCCGAGCAGGTCGTCGTGCCCTTCATCAACAAGGGCATCCCGGTCGAATACGAGCTTGCCCGGTCGATCCGCACCGTCTCGCTCGGTAGCCGCAAGAAGGTCGGCATCTACAACACCGATGCCGGGCTGTTCGGTTCCTTTGACTTCAACACCTTCACCAGCAAGCCCGACTGGCCCATCACCGAAGAGCTGCGCAAGCAGTACGAGGTGGTCCAGGTCGCCAAGGACGAGCCCATCACCGACAAGGTTGATGTGATGATCGTCGCCCAGCCCAGCACGCTTACCGATGGCGACCTTGCGCACGTGGTCGACTACATCAAGGCCGGCAACCCGACCCTCATCCTCGAGGATCCGCTGCCGATGGTCGATCCGGGCCTCGCCGCCAGCGAGCCGCGCAACGCGAACCTCAACCCCTTCCAGCGCCAGCGTGCGCCGGAAGGGCCGCCCAAGGCCGACATGACCCCGCTCTGGCAGTTGCTGGGTGTCGAGGTCCCCAAGGATCGGGTCGTCTGGGATGCCTACAACCCGCGGCCTCAGTTCGGCTTTGAACGCGAGATCGTCTTTGTGAGCAAGAACAGCGGTTCTCCCGCGGCGTTCAACGATTCCCAGCCGGTCACGAGCGGGCTTCAGGAGCTCGTCGCGATCATGCCCGGGGAAGTGCGGCCGGTGCAGGGCATGGGTGCCGGGCTGACGATCACGAACCTCATGACCAGCGGCCCGATCAGCGGGTACGTGAGCTATTCCGAGATGCTGCAGCGCGGCTTCTTCGGGATCCAGGGGCTCAACCGCAACCGCAAGCAGGTGGCCACGACTGGGGCGCACATCTTTGCGGCCCGCATCAGCGGGACGCCCGCGGCTCCGGCAGCCGCGCCCGCCGAGGGCGAGGCTACGCCGCCAGCGCCCGCCCCGCTCAACGTCGTGCTGGTGTCCGACCTTGACCTCATCTCCCCCGAGTTCTTCCGCCTGCGCGAGGCGGGCGTGGCCGAGTTCAACTTCGACAACGTCACGTTCATCCTGAACGCGGTCGATACGCTCGCGGGCGATGAGTCGCTCGTCGAGCTGCGCAAGCGTCGCCCGGTCTACCGCACCCTCGAGCGCCTGGACACCGCGCGGCGCGGGCTTGAAGTCCAGAAGGACAACGCGGTCGATGCAGCGAACCAGCGAGCCCTTGATGAGCTCGGCAAGGCCCAGAAGGCGCTCGAGGCGAAGGTCGCCGAGATCCAGGGGCGCACCGACCTCGATGAGACCACGCGCTCGATCATGATCGAGTCGGTCCGCCAGGCCGAGCAGCGGCGACTTGACGTCCAGAAGGCGGCCATCGATGACAAGAAAGAGGGCGACATCACCGAGGCCCGCACCAAGGCCAAGCAGGAGATCGAGGCGGTGCAGATGAACATCCGCCTCGCGGCGGTGCTGCTGCCACCGGTCCCGGCGCTGTTCCTCGCCGGCGTGGTCTACACACGTCGCAAGTCCCAGGAGCGCGAGGGGGTTGCCAAGGAGCGTCTCCGCTGATCGGCGTGCGAGCATCAAACAGAGTCGATCCTGACCAGGACATTTCAAGCCGGACAAGCCATGAACGATTTCACCAAGACATTCATCGCCGTATTCGCCGCCGCCGCGCTGGCCGCGGCCGCCTATGTCACCCGTCCGGTCCAGCAGGATGCGGGCGGCTTCACCGACCAAGGCCAGCCGCTCTTTGAGGCCTTTACCGACCCGGCGGCCGCTCGCAGCCTGCAGGTGCTCTCCTACGACCAGGAGCGCGCGGCCATTGTGCCGTTCAAGGTGGAGTTCGATGGAAAGCGCTGGGTCATCCCATCGCACCACGGGTACCCCGCCGATGCGACCAAGAAGATGGCCGATGCCGCATCGGTGTTCATCGGTCTCAGCAAGGAGCAGGTGGTCAGCGATCGGTCGGCCGACCACGAATCGCTGGGCGTGCTGAGCCCCGATGACGAGAAGGCCCCGCTGCAGGGGCGCGGGACGCGGGTCACGATCCAGGGCGAGGGCGGCGCGCCGCTCGCCGACATCATCGTCGGCAAGCAGGCCCCCGCGACCACGGGCGATCAGGGCGCTGTGGTCAACCGCCGCTACGTGCGCCTGCCCGACAAGAACCGCGTTTACGCTGTCGTCTTCGACAAATCGTTCAGCACATCGTTCGCCGAATGGGTCGAGACCGACCTGCTGCAGGCTGCGGGCCAGCGCATCGACCGCTACGTCGTGAACCGCTACAAGATCGACGAGAACACCGGGACCAAGCAGAGCGCTGAACGCATCACCGTGGTGCGCGGCGAGGGGCTGGACATCAGCCTCGCCGACCCCGCAGCGCCCAAGCCGACGGGCGGCTGGACCATGAACGCCGAGCCCGGCGGCGCGCCGGGGCCGGAAGAAGCGCTCAACACCTCGAAGATCGAAGAGGCGATCGGTGCGCTCCGCGACCTGCGCATCGCGGGCGTGCGCCCCAAGCCGACGGGTCTGGCCAAGTGGTTCTCCGGCGAGAGCAAGCAGGTCACCGAGAGCGATGTCATCGACCTGCAGAACCGCGGGTTCTTCCTGACTCGCGATGGCCAGTTTGTCGCCAACGAGGGCGAGGTGAGCGCTGCCTGCGCGGATGGTGTCGTCTACACCCTGCTCTTTGGCGAGGTGCTCTTCGGCTCGGCGCAGGAGCTCTCATCGGGTTCTGACCCCATCAAGTCCGAG
>JBIPMO010000226.1:0-5321 GCA_044369085.1 Phycisphaerales bacterium | reverse complement strand
GCGTCACATCGGGCCCGTCGCTCACCCCGCGAACCACCGCCCACCGCAGCCGCGATGCCTCGCACACCGCCGCGAACGCGTGAGACTCCATGTCCACCAGCGCCGCCCCGTACGCCTCGCCCATGTGACGCTTCTTGCCCGGCACCGTGATCGCATCATCCACACCGAGCAGCCCGACAAGCTCGCCGCTGCCGGGCGGGGCGCACGCGGGCGTCCACACCCGCGCATCCTTGTCCGTCACCCAGCCGATCCGCGGCGTGAGTTCCGCCGTGTCCCGCAGGCCGCCGGCGGCCCCGAAGAGCACGACCACCGAAGGCCGGTCCTTGTCCTTGGCAACCGCCTCAACCGCACGCTTCACCGCCCCGGCCCCGGGCCCGCTCACGACAACACGAGCCCGACCACGCATCGCCTTGGCGATCGCACGGCTCTCAACCACGAGCGGGCAGATGACAACAGGAACGTTCAGCACGGACATAAGGATAGCCAAGCCACCTCGTGGACTCACGCAGCCCCCCAAAGCCGCGATTCGCTGCTGCTCGCCGCTTTCCACACACCGCCTGGGCTACTGGCAGATCTGCCCGAAGTTCCCGAGCACGGTCGTGACGTCGGCAAAGTTGACCGTTCGGTCGCCGTTGGCGTCTCCGGGCGTCAGCACCCCGACCGCATAGGACAGCCCGAACGAGGAAAGCACGCCGGTGATGTCAGCAAAGCTCACCCCGCCGCTGTTGTTGGTGTCCCCAGCGCACGTCGGGGGCAGTGGCAGTTCGTTCTGGAACGTGAGCGAGGAAAGCGAGACCGGGATCAAGCGCGTGTCGATCGCGACCGTATCGTTGCCAACGACCGTCTGGAAGACGAGGGTGAAGTCCCCCGTGCCGATCAGACCGACGGGGTTGATCCCGAAGGGTTCGAGCACCAGTTCGCCCCCCAGCACCGCGGAAACCATCAAGCGGTTGGCCCCGGGTGTCAGCCCGGTGAGGTTCACCGGCAGCGGCGCATACTGGTCTGCGCCGCCGGGTCCCGTCCCCTGACGAACAGCAAAGAAGGTCGTGCTGTACGAGCCGCCCAAGAAGTCGTCCGGCCGCGGCGTCGCACCGGCAACAATGATGGTGTCCGGCCCTCCGATCGGCGATGGCACGACGGGTCCGACGCGTGCGCCGACGACAAACGCGGGACGGACCGGGCCGACCCCACCCGTGTTCGGCACCACAAACTGGACCGAAAGGTCGATGCAGCCCCGCACATAAAAGCCGTTCGCTTGCCCGCAGTCCCAGCTGGCCTCCACCATGAACCACTTGTAGACCAGCTCAGGACGGAGCAGATCGAAGCACAGAATGATGATCTTCGCGTCGGCGCTGGCGACCGGCGCGGAAACCACGGCGGCCGCGGCAAGCAACGCGGCAGCACAACGCGAAAGACGGCGGCAGGGGCGGATAGTCACGTGGGGTCCTCTCTTTCTGGTGCGGGAAGGCGGGCGAGCCGGGCTGGCGCGCTATCGTGCCTTCGCAGGGACTTGCCGCAGCCCGAACCAACCTTGCAGCAGAGCCAGGGAATTCATTGCAGAATGGCCTTCTACCAGCGTGCGGGCCTAATCTTTCGAGCAAACGCGACGGCGACCCTCGGCTTCAGAAGGACAAAGGACCGACTTGAAGCACCGAATCATCAGTGCGATCGCCCTTTCGTCTGCCTCGGCCGGGCTGCTCGTCCTTGCAGCGGCGTGGCTCTCAACTCGGCCCCCGTACCTCGGCCCCGTCGCCATCCCGGTGATCAAGCCCGAACCGATGCCGGCGCGGTTCTATCTGGGCGTCTCACCAGATCGCCGCAACAACGTTGACCGCCTCGGGCTACCGCGCTACTTCGCGCTCTTCGATGATGGCACGCTCTACTGGGAATCGGTGGCGAAGAGCGAATCGGTGACGCAGACCGGAACAGTCGATCCAGAGGTCATCGCACGGCTGCGCGACGGCTTCAAAGCCAGCCAGCTGATCCAGCATTGCGGTGAACTGGGAGGCATCCCGTCTTCGTCCTACGTCACGGTTGTATCGGGCTGGCCCGACGCTGAGTTGTCGCACAACTGGACTCCGTGGGACAAGCCCTGCAAGGAAGCGTGCGAGCAACTCGCCGTGCACATCAAGGCAACGATCGGTGTGGCGCGCAACATCAGGCCCGTGGATCTCAGGGATGTGCGGCTCGTCGAGCTCGACCGCTGGCTCAATGAACACATGTGATACGAGCCACGGCCGATCATCGCGACCTGTCTCCATGCCTTCGCCCGTCAGGGCGAGCGATGGTTGCCAGGGGCCGCGAGTCTTCGAGCGCGCCCCTGGTGGATGCTCCTTGAATCCCTCGCCCGGCAGGGCGAACGATGCGAGTTGCTGAGGCGCATCTGTGGAACAGTCGCTCGGTTCGCCCTCCCGGGGGAAGCACACGAGGAACGGAAGAAAGCGACCACGCTCGCCAACCCGCGCGATCCTTCACAATGATTTGAATGTATGTCTCACGCCAAGCGGGCTATCGGGAGCTCGAAACGGCCATGCCCCGGCTCCGCCATCAGCGCTGAGGCGGCTCATCATCCGGCGCAACCGGTTCATCGCCCGGCGCTTCGGCTGGTTGCCCTGCATCAGGAGCGATCTCGTCCACCGGCAAATCCGTCTCCGCCGGCGCCTCGACATACTCGCTCGCCGCTTCACCGTTCACCGATGATGGGTCCACAGTCGGGAACCGCTCCTGCAGTTCTGCCGTCGACAGCCCGCGAGCCAGCACCGTCCCGGCGAGATCCTTCACCGTGAACTCGGGCCCCTTGCGGCCCATGAACACATCGATCTCGTACGTGGTCCCGTGCAGCGTCCCCATGTACGCGGGCAGGCCGGCCATCTCCGACCCCGCACCCGCAGCAACGGGCATCGCCCGCTCCGCCTCGATCGGCCGCGCTTCAGACCAGCGCGGCGTGATCGTGTTCGCCGCGACCACCACCACGCCGCCACCGATGATGAGCGCTCCCGCTCGCATCAGCGTCGTCGGCATCGGGATGAGCAGCCCGCGGCTCGCCATGATCACCGCTATCGGCAAGGACCCGCCCCGACTCTTCCGCACCCCGCACAGTCGCGCGAGTTTCACACGCCCAAAGGGGCGAGAACCTCACACCCGCCACCGGTTAGGGGGAAACGCCCGCCGAGCCAAATGCCCGGACGCACCATCACGCTGCGCCAGCCCGGCAACACGCGAGCCGTCATGGCCATCCCCGTCGTTCCAGACCCCCGCAGCGCATGCGACCAACCACACAGCAGGCGAGCAACCGCACGCCACATGTGGAGCCGCGCCACCCAACGAGGTACAATCCTCCCCTTCGCGGGCGGCCCGCGATGCAGGCCCTATCGTCTAGCCTGGTCTAGGACGTCACCCTTTCACGGTGAAGACTGGGGTTCGAATCCCCATAGGGTCATTTTCGGTATTTGATCGGGTATCGCCGCCTCTTCTGAGGGCCAAAACCGCCCAAACCTCGCAAGGTTTGGGCGATTTTTGGTGCCTGGCGATTCTGGGCTCTGCCCGGATGCCCGTCCGGGGCGACATTTCTTCGCATCGTTCTGAGATGGCGACATCACCGATTGTCACGGCGCTGTTGATTGCCGCCGGTTCGCTCGCGTTTGAGCGCTCGGACCTGGTGGTCCCAGTCGAGGTGGCGGGCGACCCGAACCAATCGCTTGACGGTCGTCCGAGGCGGCAGCGTGCCTTCGAGCGATGCACGGAGCGTCGCCGGGCCGAGTTGGGTGAGGGGAAGCAGGTACGTGATCGTGGAGCGCGGGACGCGGAGGCGCTGCGCGGTTGCCATCACGCTCGCGCCCTCGCTCGCGATGGCCCGCAGGGCCGCGTACGCGAGGCCGATGGCGTTCACGATCGTCGGGTCGGGTGTTGGTGCGCCGAGGCCCGCCTGGCGCGCGAGCAGGTCCTGGCCATCCGGAGCGATCAGAAGGCGGCGGCCATCGAGTTTCTTGATCTGGATGGCGAGCGTGAGCACGACCGTACCCGTGCGTTCCTCGACCTCGGGCACGAAGACGCAGGCGTTGGGTCGCTCGGTTGCCGCGCCCCGCGGCGACCGCTCGCACTGTTGCAGCCGAGCAGTATCCAGTTCGATGGTGATCTGATCGGGCCCGACCACCACGCCGCGGATGAGGTCGCGGATGACCGCATCGCGCTTCGATGCGTCATTAAAGGCCGTTTGAAGGCCCTTTGAAGCCATGTGGTCGAGCACCAGACCGCGAGCGATGTCGTCGAGGTGGCTCGCGTTGATCGACTTGATCGGGCACGAGTCGTAGCCGTGCTTGAGCGCCTGCTGGCTGACGTAGTAGGAGATGCGGCGTTCGCGGTCGCTCGGCGTGCCCTTGTTGTCGGTCTTGCGCTGCACGGTGCTGGGCCTCATCGCGCCCCACGACCATGGTCCGCTTGCCGATGGGGTAGTAATCGCCCTCGTTGGGCCCGCTGACGATGGTGAGTGACGGCATGCACAAGCTCCTCCACCCCAGTCTAACGGGCCTGCGCTCAAACCCGAACCCAGATCCGATCAGAGCGAGAGTCTTCGGGCGAGAATCCGGCTTCTGTCCGGATGTCCGATCGCGGCGCAGGGCTACTTCTTGCCCTGATTCCCCGTCCAGATGTCCTTCAGGATCTTCTCCAGGTCCGTCTCCGGCGCGGCCCGCTCGCTCGCGACCGCTTCGAGCGATCTGAACGCATCGGCCACGCCGTTCACATCCCCGCGCTGGTGCGCGATGTACGCCAGCAGCAGAGCCGCATCGCGAGCGAACACCCGCCGCTGCTTCACGTGGTCGCTCAACGCGCCCACGATGCCCGACAAACGCTCCGGATCAGGGAAAAGCGCAGGGCCATACGTCGCCGGGATCAGCTCGGGGAACGATGAGAACGCCGAACGGAGGTTGAACGCCGCCGATCGGTAGAGCCCAGCGCCGATCTGCGCGTGGATCCGGCCGAGCGATGCCATCGGGTCATTCTGCTTCTGCTGCATCGCCGCCGTGAACCGTTCTTCAGCTTCAAAGAACCGCCCCGCCGCCAGCGCCTCCTGCCCGCGCAGCATGTGCAGAGAATAGAAATCGCTGACCCCAGCCTCGGTCAGCAGCTTGTCGACCTGCGCCGGCGCGTGATCCAGCAGCGCCCGCGCCCGCTCGAGCACATCATCGCCCGGCTTGGGCGCTTCGGGGGTCGGCTCGCGCTGGCCGGGGAACTGCGGTGTGAACGCCCCCGCCTCCTCCTTGAGCTTCTCCTCTTCGAGCCGCTTCAGCAGGTCGATCCGAAGATCCTCGAGCATCCGGTCA
>JBIPMO010000225.1:0-5337 GCA_044369085.1 Phycisphaerales bacterium | reverse complement strand
CGTGGTTTCAAGTGTTTGATTTGCAATGGTTTATGGTGTTGCGGCGGTTGAGGCTTCAAGAGGGGGGATGAAGGTTTCTCGTAGCGTCGGCGCGAAGCGCAACCCAATTGTGGGAAGCCCTTGGGCCCCCGGTTGAGTGTGGGTCATGGGGGTCACGTGGTGATGTGCTTCCGAGTTGCCCGGCGCATGGTGACCGAGGCTTCGCGCGATGGGAGGCTGCGCATGCGGCTGCTCGCGGGGTTGCGTGCGCTGCGCGCGATGGGCGAGCGGCGCGGCATCGCGATGGCGGTTGCGGCGTGGCCGCGGCGGCTCAAAAACCCCTGAAAAACCGGGCCCGGCGGGTCTTTGCGAAAAAACCATCAAAAATGAGAGGAATTTTCGGTGTTCGGCCCGAAAACCTCTTGTATCCGGGGCAATTTCAGCGTATTTCAGGAGTGTCGGGGCTTCATGGATGATCCACGGCCCCAGTGCCACAGGCTTGCGATGCGGCGCGTTCGGCGTGTGCCACTCGCGCGGCTCGCTCAGCAGACGGAGATTTGCGAAATGGCCAAGAAGGTTGCTAAACCCGCAGCGAAACCCGTGAAGAAGCCCAAGATCGAAGGGGTCAAGGACAAGCCCCGCAGCAAGGGCGACACCTTCACCACGATCGCCACCCAGACGGACCTGAGCCGCAAGCAGGTCGCGGCGGTGTTCGAGACGATGGCGAGCCTGATGGCCGCCGACCTCAAGACCGTCAAGGTCTTCCAGGTGCCCGGGCTGATGAAGGTTGTCCGCATCGACAAGCCCGCCACCAAGGCGACCCAGCGCCCCAACCCCTTCAAGCCCGGCGAGATGATGACGGTCAAGGCCAAGCCGGCCCGCCGCAGCGTCAAGATCCGCGCCCTCAAGGGTCTCAAGGCCCTGGTCTGAGTCTTCTCTTGGATTCGGATGTGCAGGACTCCAAAGGCCCGGAGCCGAAGGCGGCTCCGGGCTTCGTTTTTGTCGAGTGATGCGGTTGGCGTTTCGGCGCGCTTCCGACCGAAGAACGAGCGGCGCAGCTTCCCTATGCTCTTCCCCCTTCGAGGGTCGCTCACCTCATGCACACGATCATCGACCACGATGCGCCGATCCCCACCTGGTTCAAGGTCGGTGGCCGCGCGGACTCGCTGGCTCGGCCCCGGGCGGCCGATGAGGTCCGCGACCTGCTGCTCGCCTTCGCGCACGAGCACATCCGCGTGCTCGGCGATGGGGCCAATCTGCTCGTCGATGATGATGGCGTCGACGGGCTGGTGCTCGACCTGCGCGAACTGAACGCGGTGGAGTTCCAGGAGCCGAGCGACAGCGCTTCCGCTCTGGTCCGCTGCGGCGCCGGGGCCAACCTGCCCAAGCTGATCACCGAGTGTGTTCGGCGCGGCCTGGCGGGGATTGAGTCGCTCGCGGGCATCCCGGCCAGCATCGGCGGGGCGGTGGTCATGAACGCGGGCGGAGCTTTTGGCGACATCTCGACCGCGGTGCACACGGTCCACGCTCTCACCCGCGGCGGGCAGGAACTGGCCATCCCGCGCGAAGAGATCAACTTCTCCTACCGCCACTCCGGGCTGAACCATTTGGTCATCACCGGTGTCGACCTGTCGCTGCGGCGGGTGCCCGAGGCCGAGCAGCCCGGGCTGCGCGAGCGGCTCAAGGAAGTCATGGCCTACAAGAAGAACAGCCAGCCCATGGCGGAGAACTCCGCGGGCTGCTACTGGAAGAACCCGGCGGACCCGGCCCGCCCGGGCCAGCGGGTGTCGGCGGGGAAGGTCATTGACGAGTGCGGGCTCAAGGGGCTGCGGGTCGGTGGGGCCGAGGTTTCACCGGTGCACGCCAACTTCGTGGTCACGCGCGAGGGATGCACAGCGAGGGACATCATCACACTGATGGAGCAGGTCCGCGAGCGCGTGCGGGCCAAGACCGGGATCACGCTCGTGCCCGAGGTGGTGACGTGGCGGCGGTGAGGGTTTCACCGCAGAGACGCAGAGAACGCGGAGAGAATGGCTGGGTGGATCGCTTGGCGCGGATTGATTTTGTGCGTCTCGGGAGATGGTGGGCCGATCAATAATGACTCATCTCCGCGTCCTCTGCGCCTCTGCGGTGAACCACCATGAAAACCGTCCTCGTCCTCGCCGGCGGCCCTGATTCCGAGCGGCAGGTCAGCCTGACCAGCGCGAAGTATGTCGCCGAGGCGCTCGATGCCTCCGGGCGCTACCGCGCGAACTTCGTGACCATCGACACGCCATCAGCCGCGGAACTCCGCGCCATGAAGGGCGATGCGGTGTGGCCGGTGCTCCACGGGCCGTTCGGCGAAGGGGGCCCGATGCAGGACCTGCTTGAGGCTGATGGCCGGCCCTACGTCGGCTGCGGGCCCGAAGCGGCTCGGCTGGCGATGGACAAGGTGGCATCCAAGACCTTTGCGCAGCGAGCGGGTCTGGATGTTCAGCCGACGTGCATCCTCAGGCCCGGTGATGACGGGCTGCCGTTGCCCTTGCCGCTCGTCCTCAAGCCGATCTTCGAGGGGTCGACGGTCGGGCTCTACATCTGCCGGACCGAGGCGGAGTGGAAGAAGGCCCACACCGCGGCGAGCGCGAGCGGCAAGCCATACATGATCGAGCCGTACGTGAAGGGCAAGGAACTGACGCTCGGCCTGCTCGATCGTGGCAGCGGGGCGCCGGGATCGCTGCGAGCGTTGCCCTGGATCCACATCGCGCCGGCCGATGGGCTCTACGACTATGAGGCCAAGTACACGCGGGATGACACGGTGTACCGACTGGATCCCGAACTTCCCCGCGAGGTGAAAGAGGACGTCGCCAGGAAGGTCGAGGGGCTGGCCCGGACGATGGGGATCCGTCATCTGTGCAGAGCGGACTTCCTTCTCGACGATGACAACCGGGCGTGGTTTCTTGAGGTCAACACGATGCCCGGGTTCACCGGGCATTCGCTGGTGCCGATGGCCGCCGCGCATATCGGGCTGGAGATGCCCCGGCTGTGCGCTCACCTGGTGGACCGGGCGACGGGCGCAACGCCATAGCGAGAGGTTCCGTCGTGCTTGGATTCCTTCGATTTTGGAACAAGGGCAGCCGGGGGAAGAAGAAGGCGGCCGCGTCGCCCGGCGGTGCTGCGCGCGCGGCCAAGCAGGACAAGGCTCCCGCGGGATCCGGGCTGATCGCTCGGCTGAGCGGGTCGATGTCGGGGATGGGCGAGAAGCTGAGCGGCGCTGGTCGCATCGCGGCCCGGATCGGTCTGGGGATGGTGTTCGTGGCGCTGGGGGCGGGCTGGGTGCTGGGGCGCGAGCCGCTGGAGCGGCGCGTGGCGGCGCTGGCGGCCCAGCCGAGCGAGATCAGGTTCAACTGGCCCGTGGCGGGCGATCCCAAATCGCGGCGCGGCGCGGTCGATCCGCGCGAGACGTGGCTGCCCGCGGCGGTGCGGAACGACCTGATCGAGATCGCTCGGCAGCACATCGCTTCGGACCCGTTCGATCGCGCCTCGCTTGAGGCGATGCGCCGCGACCTGGCGGCCACGGGGTGGTTCGCCCGGCTGAAGTCCGTCGAGCGTGATGCGGCCGGGCACATCAATATTGTGGGCGATTGGCGCATCCCGACGGCGGTGGTTCGGCAGGGCCGGCGTGACTACCTGGTGGCTCGCGGGGGCGAAGTGCTTAAGCTGCCCGCCAAGACGCCCGTGGCCCCGGGGACCATGCCCGTCATCACGAACCTGGCGGCGCCCGAAGACCAGGGGATGCTCGCCTACGGCAAGACCTGGGCGGGCGGGGATGTGACGGCCGCTCTGGACCTGCTGCGCATGCTGAGCGGGATCCCCGAGGCCAAGCGCCTGCGCGGAGTGGACCTCGGCCAGTACATGGACAAGGGGCACCTGGTGCTCGTGACCGATGCGGGATCGCGGATCGTCTGGGGCAGCGCGATCGGCGAGCTCACCCCGGGCGAGCAGCCGTTTGAGATCCGCCGCGGGCGGCTGCGCGACATCCTGGCGCAGCGACTGGACACGGAAACCCCCAACATCGCCATCTACACCCCCGTGGTGATGGTTGATCGCACGGTGGGGGAGTAAGCGCAAGCAACTCATGCGATAGAACGAGCCGCGACCGTGAAGGAGCGGATCCCAGTTGCGCACGTGGCCATCCGCTCCCTGACGGTCGCGGCTCGTTGATGCACGGTCGCGGCAAGCTTTGAAGGCTCGCTGAAAGAGAATGCGCCGCGACCTCTCCTCCGAAGTCCCGGCGCGGGAGCGCGGTGAACTCACGCGCTGCTGCTGGTCAGATGTCAGCCGTGGGTCAGAGCGGCCCGCGGGTGGTCGAAGGTCGTGGTTTCCCGACCAACGATGGTGACGGTCGATGTCGTGGCGTGGCCGACCTCGAAGGTCAGGCCGTGGTCGCGAGCGAAGCGGACGCCTTTGTGCTGGACGATCCCCTCGCTGAGGGCCAGCACATCGTCCCAGCGGACGCGGTCGAAGCGGCGGGCCTGGTCGGCGGCCTCGGCGGGGTCTCGGTCGTAGAGTCCATCGACATCCTTGACGAGCCGACATCGCGCGCCGAGGTGATGGGCGATGAAGAGCGCCGAAAGGTCCGATCCCCCCCGGCCCAGGAGCGTGGCCCGGCCGACTTCATCGCGGCCGATGAAGCCCGGGACCACGAGCACGGGCGCGCGATCAAGCGCGGCTCGCACGGCTCGGGCATCGAGCGATACCGGCCGCGCATCCAGCGGTGGCCCCTCGGTGCGCAGCCCGATGGCGCCGGGGTCGAGGATGGTCGCGTCGACCCCCGCGCTCGAGAGCGACAGGCCGAGAAGAGCGACAGCCTGGGACTCACCGGTGGCGACGTACGCGGCCAGCGCGTGGTCCGAACCCGGCTTTCCCGCCGCGGCGAACTGGCGAGCGTGGGCCAGCAGCGCATCGGTCCCCCCGCCGATGGCCGAAACAACGGCGATCACGCGGTAGCCCGCATCGGTCCATTTGCGGATGTCGTGGGCCACGTTGGGCAGGGCCAGGTCGCTGGGGATGACCGAGGAGCCGAACTTCAGCACCACGATCTCGGAAGGCGGCGCGGAGTCGCCCGCGGCTCGGGGAGGAGCGGTCAGCAGTGAGGTGTCAGACACCGGCCACCTCCGATCCGGCGAAGGCGGCCGCGAAGGCTGGGGTCGTGTCGGCACCGAGGATTGCGAGTTCATCGGAGGTGCGTGCGTCGACGCGGCCCGGTTCTTGCTGCGCAGCGCCCGGTTCGGCCACTGTCGACGGCTCGCGGACTGCGATATCGAGGGCGCGGTCGAGGTCGGCGATGATGTCGATGGCGTCCTCGAGCCCGACCGAGAT
>JBIPMO010000224.1:0-5342 GCA_044369085.1 Phycisphaerales bacterium | reverse complement strand
AACACGACAGAGATCAAACCCTCACAGAAAGTGCGCGGATTCCTCGCGCGCTGCTGGCCGAGCGCTTACGTGCCACTCCTACCTTCGCCCCCTTCAGCCGGGGGATGTTCGCGCCATCAGGTCGCGACCTCGGCGGACACGTCTTTGGGAGGAGTGAATCATGTCACGTCGCATCTCCTCATTCGTTGCGCTCGCGCTCGCGGCCGCCGGCACCGCCTTCGGTCAGGCCAGCTTCCAGCCGCTGGGATACAGCGAGAACTTTGACTCGATGGGCACCGCGGGCACCGCCGCCCCGACCGGCTGGCGTCACTTCGTGACCTCGTTCGGCAGCAACTCGACCTGGACCAGCAGCGTCACGTTCAGCGGGGTCAACAGCGTCGCGACCGACGCCGTCACCCGTACTGCCACGACGCTCGTCGCGACCAACAACCCCACCGCCAACCAGAACAACGGGTACAACGCCGCCCGTTCGACCTCCGCGACCTCCGACCGCGTGCTGGCCTCCGCTCCCACGACCGTCGCGGGCGGGATCCTGCAGCTCCAGCTCCGCAACGACACCGCGCTGAGCCTGCCCGCCGGATTCCAGCTCACCGTCAGCTTCGATACCGTCCGCTTCTCCTCGGTGTCGTCCGCCAACCAGCTCCCGGGCTACTGGCTCGGCGTCAGCCAGAACGCCGGCAGCACCTGGACCAACGTCGGCCCGAACCCCACCATCGCGACGGTCCCGAACTCCGTCGGCGTGACCAGCAGCACCCTGACCTACACCCTCTCTTCCACGTGGAACATCGGGTCCTCCATCTACTTCCGCTGGGTTGATGACAACGCCCAGGAGACCAGCCCCGACCAGATCATCGGGCTGAACAACGTGTCGATCGTCCCGACCCCCGGCGCCGCGATGCTCTTCGCCGCTGCCGGCCTGGTCGGCATCCGCCGTCGCCGCTAAGCCGCGCTGGCCATATCAAACCCAATCCTCCGTCGCGCGACGGCCACGTTGCGAGGCGGATTCCCGCTCGGAGTATCGTTCGAGAACTTCCAAAGCCACGGAGATCGCATGAACCGCCGGACCATCGCCCTCGCCGCCGCCATCGCCTGCTCGCCCCTGGCCGCCAACGCCCAGACCATCCGCTTCGCGGTGTTCGGCGATTACGGGCAGTCCTCGAACACGCAGACGGTCGCGACGCGGGTTCTGTCGATGACTCCGGACTTCATCTGCACCACGGGGGACAACACCTACAGCACCACGAACAACATCGCCAACTGGGACAGCGCTGTCGGCCAGTACTACCGGTCGTACATCCTGCTTCCTTCGAACTCCGCCCACTTCGCGCAGAGCTCGCCCGTCAACAAGTTCTTCCCCACCCTGGGCAACCACGACTTTGATGTGGGCAACAGCGCGACCAGCTACACCAACTACTTCATCGGGCTCCCGGGCAACAAGCGGTACTACACGTTCACGCAGGGCCCGGTGCAGTTCTTCATGCTCTCGAGCGACCAGCGCGAGCCGTCGGGGACGACTGTTGGCAGCGTGCAGTACAACTGGTTCGTGAACGAGGTCAACCAGTCCACCGCCCGCTGGCAGGTCGTCATGTTCCACCACCCCTTCCAGACCTCGACGACGAGCAGCCACGGCCCGTCGAACTACATGAACTGGGGCTTCCAGAACTTCGGGGTTGACATGGTCCTTCAGGGCCACAACCACACCATGGAGCGGCTGAGCTTCGGCGGCATCCCGTGGTTCGTCACCGGTGCGGGCGGGCGCAGCCACTACAGCTTCACGAGCATCTCGCCTAACAGCCAGTTCCGCAACTCAACGCTCTACGGCTTCTCGATGGTGACGGCCACGGCCAACACCCTCAAGCACGAGTTCATCTCGGCGGCGGGGGCGGTGCTCGACACCTTCACGGTCAACGCGCCGATCCCGCAGTGCCAAGGGGATGCCAACACGGACTTCGCGATCAACTTCGCCGACATCACCGCGGTGCTGGCCAGCTTCGGGACCGCGGGCCCTCTTGGCGATGCGAACTTCAACGGCGCGGTCGATTTCACGGATGTGACCACCGTGCTCGGGAACTTCGGCCTGCCCTGCCCCTGAGCCTCGAACGCGGCCGTCGATAAGAGCGGGTCCGATAGTCGGCGTGGCGGGGCGATCCAGACCCCGCCTCGGGCGGCTACGATCATGGTCTGATGCCCGATGCCCGAAAGAGTCTGATGCGATCGCTCGGCGAGTTCGTCGGCCACATCCGCCACGGCCTGCGGACGCCGGTCGAGCCGGATCCCCGGAGCGCCCGCCGCGTCACGACCGATGAAGCGGTCGTGGAGGCGAGCGACGAGCGGACCGTCGTCGTCCGCCGGACGGTCATCGAGGAAGTGGAAGTCCGCGACTCAGAGAGCCCGCAGCCATGAACACGGTCAACCTCAAGCACGCCGCCGGTCTGTTCGCACTCACCGCCGCCGCGATGTCGGGCTGCACGATCTCCGTTCCGGTGATCGGCGCGACGGCGGGCCCGGCGCTCTACTACACATCGACGGCCTTCCCCCAAGGGCCGCGGGCGCAGTTCGTCAACGACTCTTTGATCCCCATGAACGTCCGGTACTGGGTCGGCCGGCGCGACATCTCAGCGCAGGGCGGGGTCGCCGACATCCGCACCGGCGATGACCTGGCCTTCACGGCCGAGCCCGGGGATCAGTTCATCACGCAGCTCGGGCGCGAGTTCTCCCCCGTCTCCAACGCGGATTCGGTGGTGTGGGTCCGCGTGGATGTGGGCGAGCCCGGCGCGGTCGAGCCGATCTGGTTCCAGCTCGAGCATCCCGCGCCGTACACGCTGCGAGCAACCGGCGATTCGGTCGCGGATCTTGTCTTCGAACGGGCCGGGGAGGCCGGGATCACCCCGCTGCCGCGCGACCGCTGGATCGCCTCCAACAACGGGCCCTTCCCCGCGGGCGTCCGGTGAAAGAACAGCGGGCGCCGGTTTCCCGACGCCCGCGTGGCTTGTGCTGAGGTGATGACCTGCGGGCCGCGTCAGCGCACGGCGTTATTGGCGTTGAGCACTCCGCCGGTCGCGCACTTTCCGGTGAGCGAGCTGGCCGGGGAGGTCGTCGTCAGCAGCTTGCTGCGGACCTGACTGTAGGTCCAGGCCGGGTTGCGGGCCCACACGAGCGCGGCGACACCGGTGACGTGCGGCGTGGCCATCGATGTGCCATCGAGGTAGACATAGGCGTTGTTGGCCGAGTTCCAGCACGAGGCGATCATGACCCCCGGGGCGGCCAGATCGACGGTGGTCGCGCCGTAGTTCGAGAAGGAAGCGAGGCCGTTGTTGTTGTTGATGGCGGCCACCGAGATGATGTTGTCCAGGTTGTACGAAGCGGGGTACTGGGGTGTGACGTCGTTGTTATCGCCGATGCCGTCGGCCCCGCCGTTGCCCGACGCCGCCACGACGAGGTGGCCCGCGGTGCGTGCGGCGTTGATCGTGTTGAACATCGACGAGGAATACCCGCCGCCGCCCCATGAATGGTTGGAGATCTTGATGCCCTTGCCCACGCAATAGTTGATGGCGTTGATCGCGGCCGTCGAGGAGATCGCGCCCTGGTTGTTGGCAATGCGGAGGGAGACCAGGCGGCAGTTCCAGTTCACCCCCGCGACACCCTTGGCGTTGTTGCCCTTGGCGCCGATGGTGCCCGCGACGTGGGTGCCGTGACCGTTGCCGTCATTGGGATCGTTGTCGTTGAAGTAGAAGTCCCAGCCCTGCGTGTCGTCGACGTAGCCGTTGCGGTCGTCATCGACGCGGTTGCCCGCGATCTCACCGGGGTTGGTCCAGAGGTTGCCGCTGATGTCCTCGTGCGTGCGCCGAAGCCCGGAGTCGCACACGGCGATGACGAACGAGGACCCGCCCGTCGTCACGTCCCAGGCCTCCGGGCCGTCGATGTCCGCATCGGCGATGCCCGGATCGCCGTTGACCGTCTGGCCGGTGTTGTGCAGACCCCAGAGAAGCGAGTAGTAGGTGTCGTTGGGTGTGGCACCCAGGCGATAGATGTGGTCGGGCTCGATGTACTCGACGGCTCCCAGCGCCCGCCCGACCAGTTCACCCATGGTCACCGCTTCATCGACGCTCCGGGCGATCGCCACGTGCTGCAACCCCGGGGTCAGCGGGAACTCCTGGACGGTCGCGCCGAGGATCAACTGCTTGACGAGTTCGACCTTCTCGGGAGCCGCATCGGGGCGGAACTGCACGAGGACGGATGTCGGGTCGTACGCGAGGCCAGGGTCTTTTTCGAGCAGCGCGTTGCGCTCCTTGCGCCACTCCCGCACCCACTCGTTATCGACGGCGATGCCCTCGGCGGGCGCGTTCGGGCCCGCGACCGCGCCGGCGGTCAGGGCGACGAGCAGCGAAACACCCAGGATCGGCTTCACCTTGTCCACGATGCCTCCCTTTCGGGCCCGGATCCCGGGCCTCTCAGCAGGAAAACGCAACAAATGAAGCCCGCGCGGCACGCCCGCTCGGGCTCGGCAGGCCCGGGACCACAGCCCGGGCCAGATGTTGGTCGTATCAACCCCGGAACAACGCCCGCAACGGTGCGCACGCGGTGTCACGTCCGCCAGAGTGCCCGATTCTCAGCGACAGTCAAGACAAAAGTTGCCCGTTCATTCGTCCGCTCTCCCCTGAACGGGCCAGATGAGGCCGATGCAGATTCGATTGTTCGAACGCTACGCCCGCCGAAGATTGTTTCGAGAGAAGCCTCGGACGTCGCCGGTCAAGCCGGGAAAGACCGAGAGATGCCGCACATTCGTTCGGTGCGCTGCGCATCGCGGCGCATCGGCTCAGCGCTTCGACGGAATTGGTCCACAGGCTGGTGGGGCTATTCTTGGTCGCGCCTTGCCGGTCAGGGCGAAGGGCCATCCGTCAGGTCGATCACCGTCACTACCGCTCCGGTCGTGATGAGCACCTTGCCATCGATGGCCTCGCACGCTCCGACATCCGTGTTCGAGGGCAGCATCACGTCGACGCCCCCGACGGCCTTGAGCGAAGAGAGTTCGTAGAGGTTCAGCGAGTAGCGCGACTGGCTCACATCATCCATCGCCCCATCGAGTGAGAGCGTGACGGCCTGGTCCCTGCCGACGGCGACGAAGCTCAGGGGCGAATCGCTGTCGCGGCTGTCGGCGCCCTGGGGCTGGCCCTTGTCGTCGAGCAGCGCGATGCCCAGCCGCGTGCGGATGCAGGTGCGGCCGTCGAGGTCGGTGATGCTCGCCGAGCCGAACCCGTCGTTCATGCGGCCGCGCGGGTCCAGCGGATCGAAGGGCACCGATCCGTCGGCGGTATTGATCTGCCAGAGTCGATCGCCCTCAT
>JBIPMO010000223.1:0-5358 GCA_044369085.1 Phycisphaerales bacterium | reverse complement strand
CCGCTGCCCTCACGCAACGAGCCGGCGTTGCCCGCCCGCAACACCACGATGTCCTGACCCGCCCCCAATCCCCGCAAGTGAGCCTTCCCTCACTGGCACGCTCGTTGTATCTCTACAGGTGTGACGCCAGGCCGCCACCCAAGACCAGCCCGCGCCCTGCTGCTCCTCGCCGCGAGCATGCTCTGTGGCTGCGCCAATGCTCCGCGCGGGCCCGCCTACCTCGCCACCCCCGAGGATGCCCCCGCCCCCGCCAACCCCGCCCTCGCCCGCACCAGCCTCGCCCTGCCCTCGCAGGCGATCCTGGACTACGAAGGCTCCGCCGAGGGCACCTTCGCCGCCGATCGCTTCGAGTTCTCCCGCCGCGATGCCGCCGTGTCAGCCCTCACCCGCGTCCCGCTCTTGGCCACCAGCCAGTGGCCCGAACCGGGCCAGCCCGCGGAACGGCCCGTCCGATTCACCCGCTGGCAGCAGCGCTGAAGCCGCCGACGCAACTCCTCAACTCCGACAGCCGTACAGGATTCTTCCCCGGAGGTCCATGTTGTCCCCTTGTCAGGGTTGGGCGACTTCCCAAGAGACGATTTGTTTCCAAGTCCTGATTTGACCGACATTTGAAGTCAATGCATACTGTTCGGGTGTGGGGCCCGCCGGTGCCCCGCCGCCGCGTCATCGGGGACGCACGGCAACCTCCGGCAGTTGCTCGGCTCATGCAGGCCGATGGGGAAGGTTCCTATGGCCACAATCACCAAGAAAGAACTGATCGACAGGATTGCCCAGAAGACCAGCCAGAAGCGGGTGGTCGTCAAGCAGACTGTCCAGCTCTTCCTCAATGAAGTCATCCTCGAACTCGGCAAGGGCAACCGCCTCGAGTTCCGCGACTTCGGTGTCTTCGAGCCCAAGGAACGCAAGCCGCGCACAGCGCAGAACCCCAAGACCCTCAGCCCCGTCGCCGTCCCGGCAAAAAAGGTCGTCAAGTTCAAGATCGGCCGCCTCATGCAGCGCTCGCTTGTCGACCCCGATGGAGCCGAAGCCGAAGTGCAGGAGATCCTGCTCGCCGATCAGTCCGATCAGGACTGATCCCGCCCTGATCTCCCGAAGGTGAAACGATTGACCAGCATCCCCTCGTCGTGCTTCGGGCACGGCGTTCCGCTATCCTTTCACTCAGTCGCCCCGCACGCTGCCGCGTGATCCGGGGCTTCCGAGGGCTTATCGCGTCCCGCTCCACCAACCTCCTCAACCAAGGAGTCCGACATGCCCGCCTCCACCGCCAGCAAGACCGCCGAGATCCTCGGCAAAGATGCCGAAGCCCTCCTCGGATACACCGCCCAGGGCTTCGCCCGCTCCGCGCTGCACCTGCCGGGTCCTGACTTCGTCGACCGCGTCCTCAAGGACAGCGACCGACCCGTCGCCGTGCTCCGCAACTTCAACCAGATCCTGAACACGGGCCGCCTCGCCGGCTCGGGCTACGTCAGCATCCTGCCCGTCGATCAGGGCATCGAACACTCCGCCGGCGCCTCCTTCGCCCCCAACCCCGAGTACTTCGACCCCGCCCGCATCGTCGAGCTCGCCATCGAGGGCGGCTGCAACGCCGTCGCCTCGACCCTCGGTGTCCTCGGCGCTGTCGCCCGCAAATACGCCCACAAGATCCCCTTCCTCGTCAAACTCAACCACAACGAGCTGCTCACCTACCCCAACACCGGCGACCAGACCCGCTACGCCTCCGTCCGCCAGGCCTTTGAGATGGGCGCCACCGCCGTCGGCGCGACGATCTACTTCGGTTCCGCCGAGAGCCGCCGCCAGATCGATGAAGTCTCGATGTGGTTCGAAGAAGCCCACAGCCTGGGCATGGTCACCGTGCTCTGGTGCTACCTCCGCAACAGCGCCTTCAAGGTCAAGGGCGCCGATGGCAAGTCCACCGACTACCACACCGCCGCCGACCTCACCGGGCAGGGCAACCACCTGGGCGTCACCATCCAGGCCGACATCATCAAGCAGAAGCTCCCCACCAACAACGGCGGCTACGCCGCGCTCAACACCGGCTCGTCCTCCTACGGCAAGTTCGACAAGAAGGTCTACACCAAACTCTCGGGCAGCGATGAGAACGGCCACGGCGGCCACCCCATCGAGCTGACCCGCTACCAGCTCGCCAACTGCTTCATGGGCCGCAGCCCGCTCATCAACAGCGGCGGCGAGAGCAAGGGCGCCACCGACCTCGTCGAGGCCGTCCACACCGCCGTCATCAACAAGCGAGCGGGCGGCATGGGCCTCATCTCAGGCCGCAAGGCCTTCCAGCGCCCGATGAAAGAAGGCGTCGGCCTCCTCCACGCCATCCAGGATGTCTACCTCGACGAGACCGTCACCGTCGCGTAAGACAAACACCTCTCGACCGAACTGCCCAAGGCCCCACGGCATCAGTCGTGGGGTTTTTTGTGCCGTGTGCCAGCCTCAAACCGCCGCATGTGAGGGGGGATGGCCCGTTGCACGCGCCTGAAACTCTCACTCTTAGTCACGATTCTGCTGGAACTGAGCCGGGATTGATGCACATTTGTGATTGCAGGATGCTGGTCGCGAACATCTCCGCTACGAAAGACACCACTCTTGCCTTGTGAACACGGACAACCACGAAGTACACAAAGCATCTCTCGGAAAGGCCCGAACGAGGAACACACCATGCTGACCACGCAACGCATCGCACTGACCGCCATCCTTGCTCTCACAGTCGCCACATTCGCAGGCCCGCTCGCTCCTCCCGCGGGCCCCGTGGCGCCAACCCCCGGTCCCGAGCCGCGCACCGCCATCAACGCGACCAATACCCCGGGAGACCCCGACTCGCTCTACAAGATCACCCTGCCGGGCTCGTACTACCTCACGGGCAACATCACCGGCGTCAGCGGCCTGAGCGGGATCGAGATCGCCGCCTCCGGAGTCACGATCGACCTCAACGGGTTCGATCTCCAGGGCGTCCCCGGCTCGCTGGACGCAGTGACCAACTCGGGGCTCAGCCAGACGAACCTCGCCGTGTCCAACGGCTCGGTCCGCAACTGGGGCGGGGATGGTGTCGATCTGAGCGCCTCGGTCGCATTCGGCTGCTGCGTGGAGCGCGTGGTCTCCTCCGGCAACTCTGGCGCTGGCATCCGCATCAGCGTCGGTTCGACGGCATCGAACTGCACAGCATTCAGCAACGGCGGGCACGGCATCGCCACCGGTACTGACTGCACAATCTCGGGCTGTTCGGTGTACGCCAGCGGCCAGAACGGCATCAACGCCGGAGTCGGCTCCACGATCACCCTCTGCACAGCGTTCAGCAACACCGGCAGCGGCATCGTCGCCGCGGGCAGCGGCTGCACGATCTCGAACTGCACATCGGGCCGGAACTCCGCGAGCGGGATCAACGCCGGCACCGGCGGCACGGTCTTGAACTGCACATCCTCCGCCAACAACGCCGACGGGATCGTCCTCGCGGATCTGTGCGTGATCCGTGGCAACAACTGCACCGGCAACGGCTTCATCGCCAACGACGGAGCGGGGATCCACGCCACCAGCACCGACAACCGCATCGAAGGAAACAACTGCACCGGCGCCGACCGCGGCATCGATGTGGATTTTTCTGGCAACTTCATCAGCCGCAATGTCTGCTCTGGGAACACCAACAACTGGGATGTCGTCTCGGGCAACATCATCCTCGTCGTGAACGCCGCCACCGCCGGAGCCGTGACCGGCAACGCGGGCGGCACCGCCCCCGGCTCGACCGATCCCAACGCCAACTTCACCTACTGAGCAGCACAAACCCCACGCCCGCGGGCCCTCCGCGAGCCGTTCCTTCTCTTGGAACAGCAACCGCAAGCCAACAAAGAAGCCCGCGGACCTGAATCCGCGGGCTTCGCTTTGTTTGATTGGGTTCGACCGCTATTTGTCGCTCTCAGGCAGCCCCATCCCGCTCCGATTCGGACCCGCGGGCTTCTGCGGCGGGCGGTAGCCGCTTGTCTGGATCTCGCCGAGCAGGTGGTCGATCGCCGCATCAAGCTGCGGGTCGCCGCCCATCGCGGGCACGGCCGGGCCCGGTGTCAGTCCCTGCGGCATCTTGGCGGGGTCATCGAGGATCGGGACATCCGGGTCCACACCGTGGCCCTCGATGCCCCACGTCCCATCCACCTGGTAATAGCCGAAGGTCGGGACGTTGGTCCCCGTCCCATCGATGCACTGCGGGTTGCCCGAGATGCCCACCAGCCCGCCCCACGTCCGTGTGCCGAAGATCTTGCCCAGCCCCATCTGCCGGAACAGAGCGGGGAACATGTCGCCGCCCGAGGCCGACAGCCCGTTGATCAGCATCGCCTTCGGGCCCTGGTGGCTGTCGCGCGGCCAGGCCCAGTCCTTGCCATCGCGGCGAGCCCAGTAGTTGGTCCGCGGGCGGTTGAGGATCTCGATGAAACGCGTCGGGATCTGCCCGCCGCCGTTCCAGCGGTCATCGATGATCAACGCCTCCTTGTGCCGCTGCCCGTAGAACTGGCGGACCAGGTCGTTCTGCCCGGGGATGCCGGTGTTGATGACGTAGATGTAGCCGACCTTGCCGCCCGACTTCGCATCGGCGTAGCGGCGGTTGTCCTCGATCCACGCCCGGAAGCGGATGGTGCCCTCGGACTCCATCGCCTTGACGATCACGGTGCGAGCTTTTTCATCGATCTGCGGTGAGTCGCTGACCGTGATCGAGATCGTCTGCCCGGCCAAGTTGATGAACGAGGCCCAGATGTCGCGCGAGACATCGATGGGCGACCCGTTGACGGCGAGGATGAACTGGCCTTCCTTGACATCGATGCCCTGGGCCCGCAGCGGGTTGCGAGCATCGGTGTCCCACGGGCCACCCTCGTAGATCCGCTTGATGCGGTAGGCGGTGATGCCATCCTGCGTGACAAGCTCATAGTCTGCCCCGAGCATGCCGACGCTCACGGCCGCCGGCCCCGAATCCGCATCGCCCGGGCGGTAGTAGGCGTGGCCGACGTTCAGCTCGGAGATCATCTCGGCGATGACAAAGGTGGCATCATCCCGCGTCACGCAGTCGGCGATGAGCGGCTCGTACCGCTCCCGGACCTTCTGCCAGTCGACCTGGTGCAGCCCCTCTTCGTAGAAGAAGTCGCGGTGCAGGCGCCAGACCTCGGTGAAGATCTGCTTCCACTCATCGCGCTGCGCAACCGGGGCCTTCATCTCGCCCATCGGCACCTTCTTCTCGAACTTCTGATCGGCGGAGGCATCGACCACGGCGAGATCATCATCTCGGCGGACAAGGATCTTCTTGCCATCGGCCGAGAGCACGTAGCCATCCACCTTCGAAAGAACCGTCTTCTCCTCCTTCTTGTCGGCCTTGTC
>JBIPMO010000033.1:0-16331 GCA_044369085.1 Phycisphaerales bacterium | reverse complement strand
CCGAAAAGCCACTCTCCGATCGCGATGTGCATCCCGGGATCGATCGCCGGACGCCGCTCCACCGTCAGGTACGAGATGCACCGCGACGCATCCACGCTGTAGGGCGTGATCGCTCGCGTCGGGCACGCATCGATGCAGCGCGTGCATGTCCCGCACGCATCGATGATCGGCGGTTGATCTTCGGGGGGCTCGAGCTCGAGGGTCGTGGCAACTCCCCCCAGCGCGAACCACGAACCCAGCCGCGGATGGATCAGCAGGGTGTGCTTGCCCACCCAGCCCAGCCCCGCCCGCAGAGCGTGCTCGCGCTCGGCGAATGGCATCACATCCACCATCGTCCGGAACCCGGCCCCGGGGTGCTCGCTGCGCAGCCGGTCCGACAGCGCGTGCAGCCGCTTCTTGATGACTTCGTGATAGTCCGCCCCCTGCGCGTACCGCGCCACCCGCCCGCGCGGCCGTTCATCATCAGCGCGATCGCTCGCCGCCGCCTGCCCGGATGAGTAGAGATCGCCCACCATGATCACCGACCGCGCCCCTTCGAGCATCAGCCGCACATCCAGCCGCTTGTCCAGGTGTTCCTCGAGCCAGGCCATCGATCCGTGCTTGCCCGCGGCCAGCCATTCCCGCATCTCGCGAGCCCGATCGCTCGGACGCGCTTCGCACACCCCCGCCAGCGCAAATCCCATCTCGCGGCAAAGCCCGATCACCTGCCGCGTCAGCTGTGTCGTCCGGTCACGCATGCCGGATGATGTTAGGGGAGGCGTGGAGATTTGCAGCCAGCGAGCGCCGGTTTCGGCCCGCGCCGTCGCTCGCCCGTCCGGATCTGGACACACAGGAACGGACGAAAGAAGAGAGGAAATCCCATGCTTCCCAAGAATCTGAAATCGCTCGCCTCGATCGCGATCGTCGCACTTGCCGGCGCCTCCGCTTCGGCCCAGCTCGCCGCCCCGGCCTTCTTCAAGATCAACCAGCCGTGGCGTCAGCCGCTCGCATCGCACGCCTCGGTGGTCGAGAACTGCGGCGGCGCGCAGGTGCCGTTCGGCCCCATCGCGATGGATGACTTCCTTTGCACCAAGAACGGCCCGCTGGTCCGCATGCAGTGGTGGGGCACCATGGATAACCCCAATCTCCCCCCGCAGCGCCGATTCTTCATCCGCTTCTGGAGCCATGCGGGCACGGCCAACTGCCGCCCCACCCAGTCCCTCTGGCAAGGCTGCGTCGATGCGACCTTCACCACTGTCGGTGTGGACTGCCAGAACCGCCGCGTGCTGCTCTGGTCAGCCAACCTGCCCCAGCCCTACTTCAACCAGATCGCCGGAACGCGCTACTGGGTTCAGATCTCTGAAGTCGACCGCGGCACCGCCGCCGGACAGGTCGTCAGCCCGCGCCCCGGCGTGATCGACTGGCGCTGGTCGGCCCACCGCGACATCAAGAACTGCCCCGCGCTTCAGATCGCCCCGAGCGGTGCCATCACCCAGCCCATCCTCGACCCCTGCGATCAGCAGCCCGATGACCTGGCCTTCCGCATCTACAGCCGCGGCATCACGGGCACCTTGACCCCCGGCACGTACACCCTCCGGCTTTTCTACCCAGGCACCCGCGTTGTCGCCGACACCATCCCATTCCGCACCGATGATGAGGGCAACTTCGATGCCTACCCCGAAGTGCCCGATGGCACCTACGACCTGCTGCTCGAGGGGATGGCCAGCACCGGCCTGCTCCTCCCCGCGGTCCAGATCGCCGATGGCTCGGTCCGTGAGCTCGGTCAGGTCACGCTGAACCAGGGCGATGCCAACAACGATGGCCGCGTCAACTTCAGCGATATCACCGCTGTCCTCGGAAACTTCGGCGCGATCGCCCCGTGACCCGCGTCTGAACAGTCTGCCACCCGCAAAGTCATCCGTGGCCTTGCACCACAAGCTGCGGAGCCCCTCTGGGGAAGAGGGTTCACGAAGGGGTCGGGACCTGCCCGGCTCCTTCTTTTTGTTTGTAAATCCTGACAAGTACTGGACTTGCCACCAGGCAAATCGCATGGTTGATCCAGTTGGCCTCGGCGGGGCCGAGCATCGTCGGCCCCGCTGAAGCCTCCGCCGATGGCTCGCGACCTGCCAATGACCTCGCCGCACAACCGAGCTCGCGGCTTCCGCGGCTGATGAAGCGACGCCGACATCCGTAACTTGGGTTCAAGACGGCTCGCACACGGCCGAAGCGCGGCCATCCATCTCCAAACCCGCGCGAATCCCCCGAACCAAACCCGTATCGCCCTCGTATACAATGCCGGGCTCGCCGTCGGAGTGCCGACGCCATCGCCCGGATCACGCGGATCATCCGCCTCGGTTCAATCGGGAGTCACGCCTCATGGCCAAGATGTTCTACTCGCTCGAGGAAGCCGCCGCTCGTCTCAAGAAGCCGATCGACGCCGTGCGTCAGATGTCGGGCCGCGGCGAGCTCACCGAGTTCCGCGATGGCGACCGTCTGCTCTTCAAGGTCGATCAGGTCGACCTGCTCGCGGGCGATGAGGAGCATGACTCCTCGGAAATGTCGAGCATGATCCCCCTCGCCGACACCGGCGCGGGCACCGCCATCGGCGCGATCGGCCTCGCCGATTCGGGCATGGGCTCGGCATCGTCGATGGCGTCGAGCCGGGTGGGTGTCGACCCCAACGAAGCCAAGGAAAAATCGGGCATCCCCGTGTTCGATGTCGATGAGCTCGACCTCGCCGATCCCTCCGCCGTGACTCAGGTCACCGAGACCGCCATCGGCGACGCCGTCGATGGCGGGCTGCGCGTTGAATCCCTCGGGTCCGGCTCGGGGCTCATGGACCTCACCCGCGAGAGCGATGACACTTCGCTGGGCGCTGCGGGCCTCCTCGACGAGCTGTACCCCGCTCAGGAAGAGCAGCCCGGCGCTTCGACCAAGTCGGGCGGCAGCGGGCTGTTCGAAGGCGCTGCCGGAGCGGCCGAGCCCGCGGGCGATGCCCCGGTCCTGGTCGCCGCGGCCGCGGAGGTCTACGACGGCCCCGGTTCGGGCCTGTCGGGCGGCCTCGCGCTGGGCGCCCTGATCGCGGCGGGCTTCGCGCTCGCGATCCTCATCATGGCCCGCGTCGGGATGCCCACCAACTTCGTCTCAATGGTCGGTGGCGAGAACGCCCCCCTCATGTGGACGGGCATCTTCGCCGGCGCGACCGTCCTCTTCGCGGGCCTCGGCTTCGTTGTCGGCAAGAAGAGCGCCTGAAAACTGCCCGTCGCTCCGCTGATTGAGCCCAATCAGTTCCGCGTTGTGCCGCGGGATGGGCTGATCACTCGGCGTGCCCGGCCTTCTTGAACCACTCGAACATCTCGGTGCTCATCGCCCGGTAGTCGGGGGTCATCATCACCGTTCCGTGGTCGGTGTTGGGGACGATGGTGACTTTCCCGAAACTCACCACCCCGTCCATGGCCAGCCCCTGCTCGACCAGCGCATCGCGGAGCAGCCGCACCGCCGCGTGCAGGTTCCACTCATCCTTGTCGCCCACGATGATGCGGATGTGATCGCGGAAAATCGGCAGGTACCTCTCCGGATCGTTCCTGAGCCGATCGGTGATATCGAACGCGCGGTAGGCCTCGACGGTCCTCTTGTCGATCGCCCCCGTGACCGTGTCGAACAGCGCGGCGGGGTTGCCGCGCTCATCGCGCAGCCCGAAGACCGCCTGCCACGAGTCCCACTGCTGGCCGGATGTGTTGGCGGGGCCGCGCACCTGCTCCCACTGGTTCTCTTGGCGGATGGTCATGAGCACCTTGTCGCCCTGCAGGTTGCTGGGAATCTCCCGGCCCGCCGCATCGGTGTAGAAGTTGCTCGCTTCGTAGAGGTTGATCTTCTGGAAGGCGTGGAAGTCGACCGGATCCGGCGAGCCCGACCAGCACGCACCGAAGGTCTCGGGGTACGTGAGCGCCAGCCACAGGCTTGACCACCCGCCCGAGGAGTGCCCGGTCACGATGCGAGCCGTGGGCCGACCGATCAACTGGTAACGCGCCTCGAGCGCCGGGATCAGTTCCTCGACCAGCGCACGCCCGACGGGCCCGTTGTTGGGAGAGTCGGCAAACAGCGTGTGCCCGTTGCCGGACTCGGGGTCGAGCACGATCGTGAACGCCGCCTTGTTCAGGCTCGCGTCGCCCATGCCGCGCTGCCTCATCCGCAGGTATTGCCTCGCCATGGCGTGATCGCCGCCGAAGCCGGGCACGACGTACACCGCCGCATATCTCTTGCTCGTGTCGACGCCGCTCGGAAACACGACACCAGCGCGGAGCAACACATCGCGCCCGCGGAACGCGCTGAGCAGCTTCGAGCGCACCTCGAAGACCTCGCCGCCCGGGCCGGGCTCCGGCTCTTCGGCCTCGACGCGCTTGGTGAGCGGGATCTCAAGGGCGAGCCCCGCCCCCGGCTCGCGCGCGAGCGGCAGGACCTCCGAATACACATTGCCGGGCTCGCGCTTCCAGTCGCTGTTGTCGCGCCCGGCGTCGAGGATGGCCTGAACCTTGTACTTGCCCGCGGGCAGGTCGGAGGGCTTGGCCGGGAACGCATCGGCATCGTCGGCGATCTCGACCACCCCGCCGGGCTTCAGGTCGCGCACATCCATCGCGTAGATGGGCTGCGGATCGTCATAGAAGGGCGCATCGGCGGGCGTGGCTCGTGGCGAGACTCCCCGCGCCCCTTCGCGCAGCAGGAAGACCACAATCCGCCCGGACATCGACTCCGTCGACGCCGCCTCATCCAGCTTCACGCGGAACGCCAGCGGCTCGCCCGCATCGGCGCGGCAGAGGCCTGTTGCGAGCAGGATGGTCCAAGCAAGGATGCATGTAGAGCGCATGGCGGATGGTACCGCCCGCTGTGGAACGAGTTCCCGCGTTCGTCCTGTTCAGGCCCGGCTGCTGTTCCAGTCTTCGGTCAGCTTGAACGCCGCGACCAGGCGCGAGAGCTCCTCGGCCTTGCCCGACAGCGAGGCCGCGGCCTGGGCCGCCTGGGTCGACCCCACGGTCGTGCGTTCTGTCGATTGGCGGATCGTCCCGACGCGCTCGGCGACCTGACGGCTCACGCTCATCTGCTGCTGGGCGGCGGTGGCGATCAGGCCCACCATCTCGCCAACCTTGCGGCTGCTGGCGACGATCTTGGAAAGGCTGAGGCCGGCCTCGATCGCCCGCTCGACACCCCGTCCGACCTGTTCGGATCCCGCGCCGATCTTCGAGACCGCCTGCCCGGTCTCCTGCTGGATCGCTCGGATCGAGACGCCGATCTCCTCGGTCGCCTTGGTGGTGCGGTCGGCGAGCTTGCGCACCTCATCGGCGACGACGGCGAACCCGCGTCCGTGCTCGCCCGCGCGAGCGGCCTCGATCGCCGCGTTGAGCGCGAGCAGGTTGGTCTGGTCGGCGATGTCGTTGATGACGGCGATGATCTGCCCGATCTGTTCGCCGCGCTTGCCGAGCTCGCCGACGCTCGCGGCGCCGGCGCTGACCGCCTGGCTGATGCCCTTCATCTCCGTGACGGTGTCGGCGACGATGGTGCCGCCGGACTCCGCGAGCTTGCCCGACTCGTCCGCCGCGCTGTTGGCCTCGGTGGCCCGGCCGGCAACCTCGTCGGTGGCCGAGGCCATCTCGCGGATCGAGGCATCGATCTCGGCGATCTCCCGCGCCTGCGACGCAACATCCGCCGACATCTCTTCGCTCGAAGCGGTCACCTCCGTCGCCGCGGCCGCGACCTGGCCGGCCAGCGACCGGATCTGCGTCACCATCAGGCTCATCCTGTCCAGCGCGCCGTCTGCCGCCATCGCGAGCCTCGCCAGCTCATCCTCGCCGCGCACCCCGGCGCGACGCGACAGGTCCCCGTTTGCCAGGGCCTCCATCACCGACAAGCACGAGCGCAGCGGCAGGAGGATGCCGCGGCCGATCAGGATCCCGAGCACCGCCGATACCAGCAGCGAACCGCCCAGCACGGCGCCGATCTGGATCGCGGCGGTCGAGAAGCGCTCGCCGGCCGCTTCAGTCTCCGCGTTCGAGAGCGCCATCAACTGCTCGCTGAGCTTCTCGGTCCGACCCTCGAGGCTCGTGAACGCCTGAGCGAACTCGGGGAGTTCCTGCCGCGCTTGTTCGGGCGATTCCAGCGCCGCGGACGAGATGCGCTCGGCCCCCAGGATGTAGGTATCAAGAGCGGGCTCAATCTCGGTGAGCAGCGCCTTGACCTCGCGCGGAAGATCGAGCGCCTTGTTCGCCGCGAGGCTGCGGCGGAACCAGTCCGCGTGATCCTTCAGGTCGGCGCGGGCCTGTTCCTTCTCCTCTTCGGTGCGGGCGACGAACGCCGAGAGCACATCACCGCGCAGCGCATCGTGCATCATGTCGCACTCAAGGTGGTTCCGCAGCGCCTCGCCCGTCACGCTCACGGCCTTCAGCGAGGTGTGGGTGTGGTTGAGGCTGTAGAAGCCCGAGATGCCCACGGCGCACGCGCCGATGAAACCCGCCGCTCCAAGTCCGAGCAGCCGACCCGAAATTCCGATTGTCATTGCCTTGCCTCTTGTTCTTGGTGCGCTGCCGCGCACAGGCACTGGAGATGAATACATGTCCCGCCGGCGCGAGGTGCCCCGGCGATCAGAACGACACTTCGACACGCAGCGTGCCGACGACCGCGTCGTCGATGCCGCCCCCGCCACCGGAGGGGTCGATGATCCACTGAAGATCAGGCTTCACGGTCACGAACGGGGTGACCTGTACCTGATAGAAAAACTCGAGCGTTGTCTCGTCCCCATCGAACCCCGCCCCGGGTTCGTCGCTGAGGTCGGTGTAGGAGATGTAGGCCCCGGTGATGTCGGCATCCCGCCCGGGCAGTGGCCCGTGCCATTGCACCCCGGCGCCGAAGTGGTTGGTCGCCTCGGCGATGTCCTCGTCCGCCCATCCATACTGGAACAGCACCTCCACGCCGCGAGCATCATCCTCGCCTTCGGCCGCCGCATCGGGCTTCCAAAGGTAGGACTGCGCCACCGCGTAGAAGCCCGCCGTGCCGTCCTCGACGCCACCGTCGAAGCGATCAAAGTCGCCGGTGTGACCCCAACCGCCCAGGCCGATGCGCCCGTCGCGGAGGAACCCCAGTTCCTTCCAGGTCGCGCCGGCCTCGCCGAGGATCGACCACGAATCGGACTTGGAATCGGAGAAGAACGTCGCGGGCCCGCGCGTGCCGGTGTTGATCCCATCGTGCGTCGCGCCGTCGAACAGCCCGGCCCCGAAGTAGAGGAAGTCCGTCGGGTACACGAACAGAACCACGCCCGTCGCCGGGTCGGGGTAGGTCGCAAACCCCTGCACCGTCGGGCTCACCCAAGCGGCGGTGTTGATGAACGCGAGGTCCGAATCGGGGAACGCGAACTCGCTGTTGGCCTCGATCTTGCCGACCTTCACCCGGAGCACGCGGTCAAAGAGCCACTGCTCGTACCACAGCTCGGCGATCTGGTCGCGACCGTCACCGATGTCCATGTCCGATGGCGAGAGGAACGAGCCCGCATCCTCGCCCACGCTCTGGTTGCTGATCGAGTAGAAGTCGATGTACAGCGACCCGCCTTCGAGCGACACGACCTTGCCCAGGTCCAGCTTCGCGTTGAAGTCCAGGATGTGCCTGTAGGTCGAGTTCGTCTCGGCACCCCCCGAGAAGACGTGCGACCAGTCCATCGTGTACGAGCCGGCGATGTCGAGGCCGCCCTCGCTCAGTTTGTCACGCAGCCCCCACCAGTTGCCCGTCGCCTTGTCCCATTCCCACCAGGGCTTGGATCCCTCGGCCGCGCTCTCTTCTGGCGTCGGCGCGGGCTCCTCGGGCTTGGCTTCGCGCGAACGCGGGCCCTCATCGTGCCCGGGAAGGTCGACCGGCACATCCGCCAGTTCCGATCCGGTCGGGTCGCTCGGCGGGTCGGTCATCTCGACCTGCCCGGCCACGGGCACGGCGATCCACGCGAAGCCCGCCGCGGCCGCGAGCAGCCGACACTGCAACTGGTTGTTACCGATTTTGCGTTTCATGCACCTGTTCCTCTCGTCTTGGAGATGAAGCGGCTCCGAGATGTATGGGCAATCGGCCAGCATCGCGGCCGGGTCGAGCCAAGCCCGCCGACAGCCGTTCCTATTTCTCTTTCGGGGGTAGGAATAAGGCAGTGTGCTACTGCTCCTCGGACCGTCCCATCGCCTTATTGGAACCACCCAAGGGAGTCGCCAGCACCCCCGTACGGTGACCGTCCCCCTGTTACCATCACCCCCGCCATGCCCAAGCTCACGATCAACGGTCGGGAACTCGATTACACCCCCGGCCAGACCATCCTGCAGGTCGCCAACGCCGCGCCGGGCGGTGGGATCAGCATCCCGCAGTACTGCTACCACGATGGCCTGTCCATCGTGGCCTCGTGCCGCATCTGCCTCGCGGAGGTCTGGGCCCCCAACCCCCGCAACAACAACAAGCTCGAATCCCTGGGCAAGCTCCTGCCCACCTGCCAGACCACCTGCACCGAGGGGATGGTCGTCTACACGGACTCGCCCAAGGCCATCGCCAACCAGAAGGCGGTGATGGAGTACCTGCTGATCAACCACCCGCTCGACTGCCCGGTCTGTGACCAGGCGGGCGAGTGCTTCCTCCAGGACTACTCCTACGAGTACGGCCGCGGTGTGTCCCGGTTCGAGGAGTCGAAGGTCAAGCAGCCCAAGAAGGACCTGGGCCCGCACGTCTACCTGTACTCCGACCGCTGCATCATGTGCTCGCGTTGCGTCCGCTTCACCCGCGAGATCAGCGGCACCGCCGAGCTGATGATCGAGGGCCGCGGCAACCAGGAACAGATCGATGTCTTCCCGGGCGTCGCGCTCGACAACGAGCTGTCGGCCAACGTCATCGACCTGTGCCCGGTCGGCGCCCTGCTGGACAAGGACTTCCTGTTCACCCAGCGCGTCTGGTTCCTCAAGCAGACCCCCTCGATCGACGGCATCACCGCATCGGGCGACAACATCTGGATCCATCACAACGAGGGCACCATCTACCGCCTGAAGCCGCGCGAGAACCTCGCCGTCAACAAGTGGTGGATCAGCGATGAGGTGCGCTACGGCTACAAGTTCGTCCACGCCGAGAACCGCCTGCGCTCCCCCGTGATCACACGCTTCAACCAGCGCGTCGAGGTCGATTTCAACCGCGCCTTCACCGAGGCCGCCGATGGCCTGCGCAAGGCTCTGCACAACGCGCCGGGCGGCGACTCCAACGGCCGCCGCCTCGTCCTGATCGTCTCGCCCATGCTCTCCTGCGAGGATGCCTTCAACCTGGCCCGCGCTGCCGTCCTGATCGACCCCCGCGCCGTCTTCGCCATCGGGCCCATCCCGCGCCACGGGCAGGACAAGACCTTCCCGGGCGGCTACACCGTCTACGCCGAAAAGGCCCCCAACGCTCGCGGTGTCCGCCGGGTCCTCGAAGCCCTCGCCCAGCAGCACAACCTGTCCGACAAGCACGTGCGCACCTTCGAGGAAGTGCAGGGCTGGCTCGCATCACCGAATGCCGCGAAGGAAATCGGTGCGCTGATCATCACCGGCAACTACCCGAGCGAATGGGTGACCCCGGAGTTCGCCGCCGCCGTGTCCAAGGCTCGCGGCGGCAGCCCGAGCGGCCTCTTCACCATCGCCATCGACACCCTGCCCAACCGCCTGACCGAGACCTGCGATGTCCTGCTGCCCGGCGCCACCTGGGCCGAAAAAGCCGGCTCATTCGAGAATGCAAGGGGCATCATCCAGGGCTTCGAGCAGGCCATCCCCGTGATTGAGCAGGCCCGCCCGGAGTCCCAGATCGCACTGGACCTCGCCCACGAATGGACCACGGGCGGCCCGATGGGCACCCCGCGCTACAACGCCGCCGAAACCCGCCGGGCCATGGCCGACACACGCCAGGGCGGCGCCGGCACCCTCAGCATGTTCACCACCAGCATCGCCCAGCCCCAGCCCAAGGCGATGCAGGAGGCGGATATGGAGGTTGTGGAGCTCTAAGTCTTGACGCGACGATCTCCAAGAGTCGCCACCGGACTTTCTGCAAATGCGCTGAAGGGAGCTATGGGCTGAAGAGTGAGCGCTGGCCTCCCTCATCGACGGCGCGCGCCTTTTCCCAGAACTCAAGCCCTTTGGCATTCCGACTTGCATAAACGAGCGAATAGATATCGTTCCCTTTGTCGTTCATGACGCGCTCGTGACCGAAGTGCGCATACCCGAGAGTGCGAAGTCGCTCCTCGTACCTTTTCCGGAGCGCCTCAGCCTGCTTGTCTGAAGGAGTTTGGGACAGCAGCTCTCGCCATCCGGGTTCGCCCATAAAGCGATCGAGATTGGATCCCGCGTTATCGAGATAGTAAGTGGCCCAGTTCCGAAGAGCATCCATGTTGTCGGCTAGCAGCACGATTAGGTCCGCTCGCACAGAAGCTAAAGCCTCGACCGTTTCAAAGTCGAGATGCAGGCCGTACGGATCTGCGAACGCCACACTCAGCGATCCGCTGGAAGGGATGCCTGCAATCAGTTCTGTAATGCATGCGTTCGCGTCTCCTCGCACGGCAATTACTTGAGATGCCTGTTCGGCGGGCCTTAGACGAGCAACGAGCGCACTGTGACGCAGCGAATCAGCCTCACACACGCGTATTGAAGTGAACGGATCGACGCTATTCGCAGCAAGTACCGCGCTCGACATGACAAGTTCGTCACTGTCCTTGATACGCGCAAAGCCCGCCCCTGCAAACAGATCGATGTAGTGCCTCTCTGGCCATTTGAACTTCATGCCCGTGCTGAACAGCCTGAGGTACCGCCCAAGAAAGTGGTACTTCCGCTTGGCCCATCTGCCGACTTCTGGAAGTATCAGGCCATCATCGCGAGGCTCGATTCTCGGCTTTGGTTCTTCGCTGGCATTCCGTCCCATGTAGCCCCCAAGAGCTCACGCCCGGTTTTCGATTTTCGTACTCCTCCCCATTGCTTGAAGAAGAAGTGTATCGATTCTATCTCACAATGCTTTTTGATCTCCAGCACCCACTCTTCTTCCATCGGCCGCGCCCCCGGCCCGCTCTCGCCGCCCACAATCACCCACTGGATGCCGCGAAGCGGCAGCCTGCGCAGCGGGCCGAGCAGCGGCTCACACGATAGAAACCGGATCCGCGCCGGAATCTTTTTCAGCCTGTCGATGCGCGCGTAGTACTTGTCGCTCTCGACGCTCGTGCCCATCCAGATGTTGGGGGACCATTCAAAGTGGGACGCGAGGTCAGCCGCACGCTCGGGTCGTTTGGTCAGCACTTGAAATGTGTGCTGCGGGCATTCGTTCATGACCTTGAACACGCGCCGGATGTACTCCAGCGGCACCTTCTCGTGAAACAGGTCGCTCATCGAGTTCACGAAGATGATCCGCCCCAGCCGCCACGAGCGCGGCAGGTCCAGCGATGCAGCATCAAGCGTGATCTTCCCCGCGAAGACTGGGCGCCCATCGCGTGCCCGCGTCGCAGTGCCGCCGTACTTCTTTGAAGCGGCGCCCCCGACGGTCGCGAGCCGCAGAGCCATCCGCGCTGCGTAGCAGTTCAAGCACCCGGGCGAGACGGGCGTGCAACCCGCCACCGGGTTCCAGGTTGCCTGCGTCCATTCGATGGATGATGACTGTGCCATGCGTGTTCGTCTCCAAACAGAATGCGAACATTATCGGCCCGGTCAAGCAAAGCACCACAAGAATCAATCGGAGAGTTAGGGACTCGGCATGCTCGAGACAGTCCGCTCATCCCCCTCCCGCACCGCCCGCCAGCACGCCTCCAGAAGCTCGGGCAGACCGCGCCGCGCTGCGGATGAGATCGTGAAAACCTCCACCTCCGCGGGCAGCTTCAATCGGGCTCGCACTTCGGTCACCGCCGCCGCGATCTCGGCCTCATCTTCGAGCAGGTCGATCTTCGACAGCACGATCACCTCGCGCTTCTCCGCCAGAGCCTGCGAGTACTCGGCGATCTCCTTGCGGATCGCCGAATAGTTCTCCGCCGGGTCCGACCCATCGGCGGGCCGCGCTTCGATCACGTGGGCCAGCACGCGCGTCCGCTCGACGTGACGAAGGAAGTCGAGCCCCAGCCCCGCCCCTTGGGCCGCGCCCTCGATCAGCCCGGGCAGGTCGGCGATCACCAGGCGCCGCTCCATGTCCAGTTCAGCAATGCCGAGCTGCGGCGACAGGGTGGTGAAGGGGTAATCGGCGATCTTGGGGGTCGCTCGCGTGGTGGCCGAGAGCAGGGTGCTCTTGCCCGCGTTGGGCTTGCCGACCAGCCCCACATCGGCGATGAGCCGCAGTTCAAGCCGCAGGGTCCGCTCCTGCCCGGGCTCGCCGGGCTGGGCGGTGCGGGGGGTCTGGTTGGTCGAGCTCTTGTAGTGCTCGTTGCCCCAGCCGCCCTTGCCCCCCTTGGCGAGCAGGATGCGGTCGCCGGGCTTCAGGTCGGCCACCATCTCGCCCGTGGCCTCGTCGTAGATCATGGTCCCCGGGGGCATCAGGACATCGATGTCCGGCGCGGCCGAACCGTACTGCTGCTTGCCCCGCCCGTGCTCGCCCCGCTCGGCCTTCCAGGAGTGGTGGTGGCGGAAATCCATGAGGGTGTTGATGTTCGGATCGGCCTTGGCGAAGATCGATCCGCCATCACCCCCGTTCCCGCCATCGGGCCCGCCCTTGGGGATGTACTTGAGGCGGCGGAACGAGGCGGCCCCGTCCCCCCCGTCCCCGGCCTTGATCTGGATGGCTGCGCGGTCAACGAACATGGAGAGGATGGTAGGGAATCCCGCTCCGGGCCGCGTGAAATCGGGCGAAGTCAGCCAAGTTTGCCCATTTTCCGGCTTGTGCGCAGGTTTGTGGTGGCGAAGGCGCTCCTTGGGGATATGGTGAATCCCGAGCGACGGGCCGCACGCGCCCGCCGCGATCGGAGGCGATGCCGATGGACCGGCCCGAGCGAAACTTGATCGGCGGCTCGCGAGTCAGAGGCGGCTTTACGCTGCTTGAACTGCTCGTGGTCATCGCGATTATCGCCATTCTGCTCAGCATCCTGTTCCCAGCGCTGCGCAGCACGCGGCTGATGGGCGGGCGGGCGGTGTGCATCAACAACCTGCGGCAGATCACGGCGGCCGCTCTCATGTATTCCTCCGACCAGCGCGATGGGATGTTCCCGCTCGTACCCGCCATCTACAACGAGAACGGGTACATCGACTTTGACGGCTGGAAATACGGCGGCAAGACGGCCGGCCCGTACTGGCGCAACAACTTCGGCGGCGCCTACGCGCACCCGGTGCAGACCAGGCTCGTCAACTCGTACGCCTACCCGGATATCTCGCTGCGCGATCCGCCCGGCAAGACGCTCGAACTCGAGCTCTTCAAGTGCCCGAGCGATGATGGCACATACCAGCGTGGCAACTGGTATTCGCGCCCGCCCCGCGTCTACAAAGACACGAGCATCTCGGGCTACGACGATGTGGGCACCTCGTACCAGTTGAACGTCAAGTGGTGGCGCGAGGCCGTTCTGGAGGCCCAGGCCTACAGCGGCGGCATCTCACGATCGATGATGTGGAACGCCACCAAGCGCATGTTCACGAACGCGGGGTTCCAGCAGCCCTGGAAGTTCGTCTGGCTCCATGATCAGGTCCTCGATATCGCCGTCATCACCGGAGCCGAGTTCGAGGGCGATCACGGCGAGCGGCTGCGCTCCTCGGCCGCATTTCTCGACGGTCACGCCGACTACGTGCACGTCACTCCGGAGAACCTCAGCACCTCGGTTTCCGAGGCGCTGCAGACCGAGAAGTACACGCTCAAGCTGTCCAACATCAACTGGTCGCAATGGGCCCCTCGCTGAGCGAGCACTCGCCGCCCTGCTCCGCCGGTAGACTTCGTCGATCACCGATCGCACCTCCCCAGGGCCAAGCTCATGACCAAGGTCGCTGTCGTCCTCTCCGGCTGCGGGGTCTTCGATGGGACCGAGATCCATGAAGCGGTGTGCGTGCTCGTGCACCTGTCTCGCGCCGGGGCTCGCTGCGACTGCTTCGCCCCCGATGCCGACCAGATGCACACCGTCAACCACCTGACGGGCCAGCCCGCGAGCGATCAGCGCAACGTGCTCGTCGAGTCCGCCCGCATCGCGCGGGGGAAGATTGCGCCCCTCGACACGCTCGATGTCGAGGCCTACGACGCGGTCATCTTCCCGGGCGGGTTCGGCGCGGCCAAGAATCTCTGCGATTTCGCTCAGAGCGGGGCTGACTGCACCGTGACGCCGAGCGTCGAACGCGTGGTCCTGGCGTTCCACAAAGCGGGCAAGCCCGTGGGCATGTGCTGCATCGCGCCGGTGATCGCGGCGAGGGTGCTCGGGACGGCGGCGGGCGGGCCGGGGTGCAAGGTGACCATCGGGAACGATGCCGGGACCGCCGCCGCGATCGCGGCCATGGGATCAACCAACGTGGAAAGGCCCGTGACGCGGGCATTCACCGACGAGCCAAACCGGCTCGTGACCGCGCCGGCCTACATGTACGACGCCAAGCCGCACGAGGTGTTCGAGGGCATCGGGGCGATGGTCGATGGGGTGCTGGCGCTCGCCCGACGCTCGTGATCCGCATGGGCTCGCCCGGAGCGGGGGGCGGGGGGCGGGGGGCTGGAGGCGGGAGGGCGGGGATGGGAGCGGGCGGCTACCGAACGTCATCGCCAGAAAGGTCGACGCGGGCCGAGAACTCTGGAATCATTCCAAGTTCGCCGTGGACCGCCCTAGCAAATGACGGCAATCCGCCCATCGGGTTGGCGTTCGGCTTGCACGTGTGGGGTCCTGTGGCATGTTTGGCGGAGTTGCCCGCAAGGGAAAGGGAGAGCTGAACGTGTCCAACCGATCCATGATTTTTATCGGCGCAGCGGTGATTTCCGCCGTGGCCGGCAGCGTCCGCGCCTCTGACCTCATCATTGACTGGAACAACGTGCTGCTGGATGCGATCCGCACCAATCCGGGCGGTGTCGGCGTCGGCGGGCCCGGCGCAATCTCCCGCACCGGCGCGATCATGCACGCCGCGATGTTCAACGCCGTCAACGCGGTGGATCAGACCCACTTCTCGTACGACCCGAACAGCACGTTCTCCCCCGGCGCTGTGGGCGGGGCGGACAAGTTCGCCGCCGCCGCCGTCGCCGCCAACCGAACGCTGCGGGCCCTCTACCCCGCCGCGCTGCAGCCGATCTTTGATGCTCGCCTGAACTCCGACCTCGCGAGCATCCCCGATGGCCCCGCCAAAGCCGCGGGCATCTCGCTCGGCGAGTACTCGGCCACCCACATGCTGGCGCTCCGGGCCAACGACGGCTGGGACGCCGACCCTTCGTACAGCTTCGGATCCAACCCCGGCGACTTCCAGATGCCCCAGGCGGGCAGCCCGGTGCACCCGCACTGGGGCAACGTCACCCCCTTCGGAATGACCAGCGGCAGCCAGTTCCGCACCGATCGCATCGGTGCCTACGGCAGCATGGAGAACTTCCTGGCCAGCCAGGAATACACCGACAACTTCAACGATGTGAAGCAGAACGGCAGCATCGATAGCTGGACGCCCGCCGATGACGAGTACAAGATCGCCTTCTTCTGGGCCAACGACCGCAACGGCACCTCCAAGCCCCCGGGCCAGCTCAACCAGATCACCCAGACCATGGCCGACCGTCAGTTCGCCGGGCTGAACGCGAGCGACCGGCTGTCGCAGAGCGCCCGCCTGTTCGCTCTGCTGAACCTGGCGATGGGCGATGCGGGCGTGGCGGCCTGGGACGTCAAGTACAACACACCGTACGACCTGTGGCGCCCGATCACGGGCATCCAGCAGGCCGATGCGGATGGGAACATCAACACCATCAGCGACCCGTCGTGGCAGCCGCTCAACCACGTCGATCCAGACGGGCCGGGCCCCATGTCCGCCGACCCGTTCACCCCGCCATTCCCCGCGTACGTGTCGGGCCACGCCACCTTCGGCGCGGCCCACGCCGCCATCATGCGTGAGTTCTTCGGCGATTCGGACTCCATCCTCGGGGGCCCGCTGACCTTCGGCACCGACGATCCGTATCTGCCCGCGGGCTACACCCGCACCTTCAGCTCGTGGGAGGACATGGCCCGCGAGAACGGTCGCTCGCGTATCTACCTCGGCGTTCACTGGCAGATCGATGCCGACGATGGCTACACCATCGGCGACAACCTCGGCCAGTGGATGTTCGATAACTACCTGCGAGCGGTCCCGACCCCCGGCGCAACGATGCTGCTGGCCGTGGGTGCGGTCGTCGGATTGCGTCGCCGCCGCGATTGATCCAAACGAACCCAGCGAGCACTT
>JBIPMO010000222.1:0-5402 GCA_044369085.1 Phycisphaerales bacterium | reverse complement strand
ATGGGGGCGGCCGCCTGCAAGCGGCTTGGTGTGGCGTCGCCCCGCATCGCGGTGTGCGGGCTGAACCCTCACGCGGGCGAGGGTGGGCTCTTTGGCGATGAGGATGAGCGCATCATCCGCCCGGCGATCGAGGCGGCCCGTGGCCGCGGTGTGGATGCCGCCGGGCCCTTCCCCGGTGACACGATCTTCAACGCGGCCCGGCGCGGCCGCTACGACCTGGTCGTGGCGATGTACCACGACCAGGGGCTGATCCCGGTGAAGCTGCTGGCGTTCGATCGCGCGGTCAACCTGACGATCGGCCTGCCGACGGTGCGGACGAGCCCGGACCACGGGACGGCCTACGACATCGCGGGGGCGAACCTGGCCGACCCTGGTTCGATGCGAGCAGCGCTGGAACTCGCCGCGAAGATGGCCGGGGGATGATCCGCCCGGTCAGTCGAGCTTCACCCACCGCGGCTCGTGTTCACCGTGTGACATCGCGAGGGTGGTGAGTTCGTTCGTGAAGTTCGGGGCGCGGCGGTTGTAGTTGGCCCAGTGCAGGGTGAGCACCAGCATCACCACGGTGCAGAGCCAAGCGGCGGTCTCGGACTTTCGGTTCTCTCGCGCCAGGAAGAGCGCCCCGCACGAGAGCGCCATCGTGAAGACCTTGAAGAGAATGAGCTGCGGGCCTTCACCGATGGTGATCATCGCGCGAGCGACGGGGTTCACCTCGATCATGCCGCTCATCGTCATGTAGGCCAGCGTGCAGTAAAGATCCGCCATGCCCATCAGGACCAGGGCGATCATGGCCAGGTAAAGCCGTCGCCGGCGAGCCGCCCGGGCCGACTCGCTCTCGAGCCTCACCGTGCAGGAAAGCGGTTCCGCCGAACTCATCGGAACACTCAACGCGCTCATGACGCACCTCGGGAAGCGTTCCTTCCGCTCACACAGATCCGTCCCGGAGAACCCTCCGGTTCCCCGCCACGCCCCCCCGGGGCCCGAATCGGCCCGCGTGCATCCTGCACCCGACCCGGCTGTATCGGCGGCGAGGGCACGATTCATCACCGGTCAAGGGCAACGGGCGCACTAGACTCCTCCAAAGGCCCGATGGTGCCGATCCGGGAAGCGGTCCCGGGCGTAGTAACCCGGATGCAGGAGTCCGATCACGCCATGACACGCCGAACCCGGCTCAACGTTCCCGGCCCGTCCGGGCGTGCCCTCGCGCTGGTGCTGCTGGCCGGGGCCTGCGCGCCCGCCTGGGACGCAACGGCCCGGCAGATGCCCGTGAGCCCCGTGTTCGTCAACGACTCTCCCCGGGCGGCCGATGCCATCGTCCGGGCCGGGGAGCTCGCCTCGATCGGCAACCTGGAAGAAGCCGCCCGGGTCCTGCAGTCGCTCCTGGACAACGAGGGCGACCGGATGATCGCCTCCGCCGATGACCCCGACCTGTTCACCACCGTCCGAACCCGCGTCATGGCGATGCTCGCGGCTTCGCCCCCGCTGCTCGAGCGTTACCGGGCCGTCGAGAGCGACGCCGCCGACCGCATGGTCAAGGATGGGGAGATCGACCGCGCCGAGCGGACGCGCCTGCTCACCCCCGCGGGGTACGAAGCGGCCCTGCGCATCTCCCAGCAGCGGCTCGAGGCAGCGCAGTTCGATGCCGCGTTCCTCATGCTGGAATCCCTGAGCGCACACCCGGACCGCGCTGGCGAAGGCGCCCAGGCGGCCGCCGTGCTGCTCCGCCGAGTCGCATCGCTGAGCTCCGCGAACCGGACAGGCGCTCGGGCCGCCGCGCTGCTGGAACGGTGGCACGCGGCGGGCGATGCAAAGCCCTCCGAAACACCCGAGATCCCCGCGCCGCGCGGCGTCTTCGACCGGCTGTCACCCGCCTTGATCGACGGGATACTCTCGCGGCCGCTCTGGTCCGACTCGCTGGGCGAGCGGCTGCCGGTGACAGCATCGGGCGCCTCCCAGCGGGCCGGGATCGACCTGCCCGAGAACGCCCGCTGGCTCTTCGCGGTGCCGAGCGTGGTCGGCGACACGGTCTTCGTCAACGACTCGCAGACGATCACCGCCTGGAACCGATTCACGCTCTCGCAGCGCTGGCGAGTGAAGTTCGAGGGTGTGCAGGGACGCCAGCCCCAGATCGGCCCCCAATCGGGGTTCGAGGAGTTGTCGCAGGTGGCATCGGACGGCCGGACCGTTGCCTCGGTCGTCGGGCTCGCGATCCAGGGGAACCTGTCGATCAGGCGCACGCTCGTGTCCCTCGACGCGGCGAGCGGCCGCGTCCGATGGTCGCGCACGCTCGCGGAACTCGGGCTTGCCGACTCGAATCAGGCGGCGCTCATCGGGCCCGCGATGCTCGATCAGGACGTCATCGTCGCGGGTGTCCGCCGGACCGATCAGGGGCGCCGCCTGGATGGCTACACCGCCGTCGGCGTCGGCGCGCACAGCGGCGAGCTGCTCTGGAGCATCTCGATCGCGAGCGCTGGATCGCTGGCCTACGGCGTCACTCCTGGGGTTGTCGATGCGCCGGTCGTGCGCGACGGCATCGTTCACGTCGTCAGCTCGGTCGGTTTCGCCGCGGCGTTCGAGGCCACCTCCGGGCGTCTGCACTGGATCCGCAGGCTCCCCGCCGGCGCGATGACGCAGGACCACCCCGACGAACCCTGGGAATCCAACACCCCTGTCCTCGTGAACGGGGTCATGTACCTCGTGCACCCCGGCCGGCAGGACGTGATCGCTCTGGACGCGGCCACGGGGGCGGCGCGGCAGCGCATGGCCACCACCAAGCTCGACAACGCGGCCTACCTGCTCGCCGCCGGCGACAAGATCCTGGGAGTGTCGTCCGCTTCGATCGTCGCGGTGGATGCCGCCGCGTTCGGGCCCGGCGCAGCGACCACGCGCATCGCCCGCTTCTCTTCCAATCAGCTCCGCGGGCGCGTGGTGGTGGCGGGCGGCCAGCTCCTGGCACCCGTGGCCGACGGTGTCGAGTTCTACGACCCCGCATCGACCCTGGTCGAGCCCTCGACCAAGGTCCCGCTCTCGCGCCCCGGGAACGTCCTTCCCATCGACAGCCAGTTGCTCGTGGTCGATGATCACGAGATCCACACCTATCTCCTGTGGGAAGCGGCCGAGAAGATGCTCCGCGCCCAGATGACCGATCGGCCCGGCGAGCCGGCCCCCGCCATCACCTACGCCGAACTCGCCTACCGCGCATCCAAGCCCGATGTGATCATCGAGGCCGTGGACCGCGCCATCGCCGCCATCGAGGCCGAACCGCTGCGCGGCACCAACACGTTCCACCAGGCCCGGCTGTTCCGGGCGCTCTTCGAGATGGTCGAGCCCGCGGCGGCCAACCAGGGCGCAACGCTCGCCTCATCCATCCGTGGCGAGCTGATCGAGAGGCTGGGCCGCTGCGCCTCGACCAAGCAGGAGCAGGTCTCGCACCTCCTGGTGGCCGGAGCGTTCTACGACGCGGCGGGCCAGGCCGATCGCGCGGTCCAGTCCTACCAGCGCGTGCTCGACTCGCGCGAGCTGGCCGAGACCAGCTTCTCGCAGGGCGAAACCACCGTCTCGGCGGAGTTCGAGGCCACCAGGCGCCTGCGCCGCGCCATCAGCACCCACGGCGCGGCCGTGTACGCCGCCTACCAGGCCGACGCCGCCCGCCTGCTCGGCGAGGCCTCGGCGTCCCTCGAACCCGACCCCTTCGAGCGGATCGCTCGGCGCTACCCCGTGGCGCCGGCGGCCGTGGATGCGTGGATCAAGGCCTCCTCGCGCCACACCAGTCAGGGCCGGCCCAAGCTCGCCGGGCAGGCGCTCGAAGAGGGGCTGACCACCGCCCGCTTCGCGCTCGCGCCCGATGATCCTCGCCAGGGTGAACTCGCCGGGCGGCTGGTTCGGCACCTGATCGATACCGGGCTGCTGCACCCGGCCCGCACGGCGCTGCAGACCTTCCTGCGCGAGACCCCCAACGCCATGCTCACCGTCGAAGGGGAGCGCGTGGATGCTCCCGCGATGCTCGCGGATGTGAACGATCGCCTGGCGCGGCTGAACCGCCGGCCGGCCCTGGGCAGCAGCATCGGCCAGCACCAGCAGATGCTCGGCTGGGCCGTGATGGAGCCAGTGGCCGAGGATGCGCCGCGGATGGTCACCGATCGCGTCATGCTCGTCAGTGAGAAAGACGAGATCGCGATGTTCGCGTCCCGCGGGCCCGGGCCTCTGATCAAGCTCTGGAACGCCGAACCGGGCGAGGAGTACATCGCCATGGACTCCGCGGGCGTGCTCATGGCCTCGGGCAAGGGCCAGGGAGACTCATCCGATTTCACGTTCCTCCGCCGCGACCTCGAAACCGGCGAGCTGAAGTGGCGCTCCGCAGCCTTCAGGGCCCTGCTCGACCGCGGGCCGCTGGATGAACTGCTCGCCGCCGCCGAAAACCCCATCGCCCCGCGCATCGAGACCCCGCTCTCGGCCGCGATGCCCGTCACCGCACTGACCACCGCCTTCGATCAGCAGACCATGGTCGTGATGGACAAGATCGGCCGGGCCGTGGCCTTTGACCTCGAGTCCGGGCGCGTCTTGTGGAAGAGCGGCGGCATCATGCCGCGCATCCACGCCATCGCGCTCGAAGCGGGCACCCTGCTGGTCGCCGGTGCCGACGGGCCCGTGGACTTCGCCAACCCGATGCTCGACTCCCACGCCGCCGAAACCATGCCCGCGGTTGTCGCCATCATCGATGCACGCTCCGGCCAGACCGTGACCCAGTGGACCGGTGAGGGCCGCGTGCGCTGGGCCAAGCTCTCCCCCGAGGGGTTCCCCATCATCGGGCTTGACTCGGGGGTCATGTCGCTTGATCCCTACCGCGGCAGCGTGCGCTGGCGAGCCTCGGGCAAGGACCTGCGCTCGACGCTCACCGGCTGGACGCTGCCGGGACGCATCATCGTGCGCGATGAGGGCGATCGACTCTGGCAGATCAACACCGTCGACGGATCGGTGCCCTTCGATCCGCTGGACCCGCGCGGCCGCATGAACGACGGGTTCGGCTCGGCGAGCATCACCGACCTCGACGGCCGCACCTGCATCCGCACGCGACTGGGCATCGCGCTGCTCGACGACAAGGGCCAGCCTCAGGGCGCCGACAGCCGCGACAGCGATTCGCCCCTGAGCTTCGTCGCCGTCGGCAGGGACCAGGCCGTCACGCTCTCGCTCGATGGGGCGATGGATGACGTGAGCCAGTCGCGCTATTCGCTGAACCTCTACGAACTCTCTTCGCTCAAGGCAGTCGGGGGCGTCGACGTGATGCTGCCCTCGAACACGGATGTCGGGGCGTGCGAGGCCATCGATGGCAAGGTGCTCATCACGACCGGAGCGGTAGTGACGGTGATCGACCTGACGGATGGCCCTTCGCCCTGACCGGCAAGGCG
>JBIPMO010000221.1:0-5409 GCA_044369085.1 Phycisphaerales bacterium | reverse complement strand
CTGCATGTCCTCCTGCGACAGCCCGCTCCAGTCATTCACGAACGCATCGGGGAACTGGATCGACCCCAGCCAGTCACGCAGCACCGCGCCGCCGACCGTCCACAGGTCCGTCATCATCGCCACGCCGAGCATCAGCGCCGCCGCTGTGAACCCGTTGCGATACGGCCGCGAGCGGAACGATCCCACCAGCATCGCTCGCGGCACGCGCAGCACCAGAGCCACGACCGGGCCCGCGACCAACGCGATCACCGCCGCCACCCCGACCGACAGCAGGAAGTACCCGCCCAGCATCAGCGGCACACCCGCCGTCACGTGACCCCAGAACACCACGTTCCCATCCTGAGGCAGCCCGACGATCAGCAGTTGCCCCGCGACCATCGCCGCCCCCAGCAGCGTCGTCAGCACCACCCCCCGCACCGTCGCGGGCCGCGCGCGTCGCGTCATACCCGCCAGCGGAGAAACTCGCGCCGCCGCGATCGCGGGCCACGATGCCCCGATCACCCCCGCCAGCACCGATGCCCCCCCAGCCCACGCGAGCCGGGGGATGCTCACAACCAGCCCCGCCGGCAGCTTTTCCGGGAACAGCAGCGTCATCACCCACGCCAGCAGGATTCCCAGCGGCACGCCGACGAGCGCCCCCATCCCGCCGATCATCGCACCCACCATCAGCTGCGCCCGCGCCAGCGTCCCCCGCTCTGCTCCCAGCGCCCGCATGATCGAGAGCTCGCGCTGCCGCTCCAGTATGTTCGTCGTCAAACCGGTCAGCACGATCAGCCCCGCCGCCAGACTCACCAGCGTCGAGGCGATCGCGAACCCGATGTTGTTCGCCATCACCGCCTTGTCGATCCCGCTCGTCACCCGAGCCGTCGTCTGCACCACGATGTTCCTGGGAACCTCGCGCTGCATCGCCGCTGCCGAACCCGTCGCATCGTTCCCCGGGCGCAGAGCGATCGCGATCTCATTGAGCCGATCCTTCACCCCCGTGATCTCAGAGAGCGTCCCCCGCGTCGTCGTCGCCTCGGTCCGGCGAACCACATCCGCCTCGCCCCGCTCGGCCACCCCCACCACCTTCAGTTGCAGCGGCTTGCCGAAGCGGACCACATCCACCACATCCCCCGGGCCCGCCTTCAGAATCTCCGCCAGGTCCGGGCTCAGCACAACCTCCCCATCCGCCTCGACCCGCCGCCCCAGCGACAGCGGCGGATCCGTCATCCGATACTCACGCGAAGGATCGATCCCCACCCCCACCGAAGTCCACGGCTCGCCCCCGAGCGAGTGCCGCAGCGTCACCGACCCGCGAGCCCGCGGCGCCGCCACCTCAACCTCGGGCCGCGCCTCAATCACCCCGAGCAGCGACGGATCAAGCCGCTCCCCCGCCACATCGCGGATGCGGATGTCGGCTCGCCCCAACGTCGCGAGCACCCGCCGCTCCATCCCCGCGTTCAGCGATGCCAGCGCGCACCCCACCGCAGCGACCAGCGCTGTGGACAGCGTCACCGCCAGCACCAGCAGAACCGTCCTGCTACGACGCCCGCTGAGCGCGTTGATACCAAGCCGCCACGCCGGTCGCATCTTCTCCCTTCAGGTCCAGGTGCCCCGTGACCACCCCGTCCGCGAGCACGCTGATCCGCCTGCAGTACGCCGCCGCCGCCGGCTCGTGCGTCACCATCACCACGCTCATCTTCCGCTCCAGCGCGATCTCAGACAGCAGCCGCCACAGCGACTCACTGTTCTTCGAGTCCAGGTTCCCCGTCGGCTCATCCGCGAGCAGCACCGTCGGCGAAAAAAACAGCGCTCGAGCGATCGCCACCCGCTGCTGCTCGCCCCCCGACATCGCCTCGGGCCGATGGTCCGCTCGCTCGCCCATGCCCAGCCGATCCAGCAACTCAAGCGCCCGCCGGCTCGACTCCCGCGACGGCATTGATGCCAGCACCCCGGGCAGCTCCGCGTTCTGCCTCGCCGTCATCGTCGGGATCAGGTTGAACTGCTGGAAAACGATCCCCACGCTCTCGCGACGGAACTTTGTCAGCTCACGCTCCCCCATGGCATCGATCCGCCGCCCCGCGATGTGCAGCTCGCCCTCATCGGGAAGGTCGAGCGCCGCGAGCAGGTGCAGCAGCGTGCTCTTGCCGCTCCCCGATGCCCCCATGATCGCGTAGAACCCCGCCTCGTCGATGCTCAGGTTCACACCCCGCAGGGCACGCACCTTCGTCCCGCCAAGGTCATAGGACTTGTGAACGTTGACGCAGCGAAGCATGACCTCAACAGTAGCACTTCCCGCGCTCCACCACGGCGAGCCCACGCCATGAAACCCCGCGACCAATCACCCATACAACCCCGGGGTGTATGCACCGTTCCGGTCCGCCACGGAGATCAGTCATGCCAACCGATCTGTCTCGACGTCAGGTCCTCGCAGCCGGCTCCGCAGCGACTCTGTTGCTCACCGCCTTCCCGACATTCGGCTCGCCCGATGACAGCGCGCCGGGCCCCGCGCTGTGGCCCGCATTCCCGGGGCACGACCCCGAGATCGCCCGAAGCGCCGTCGGGGCATCGCACGGCCGCCTCGATGAACTCAAGGCCCTGGTCGACCCAATGCCCGAACTCGCCAAGTCCGCCCACGACTGGGGATTTGGCGATTGGGAAGACTGCATCGGCGCCGCTTCACACGTCGGCAGCCGCGAGTGCGCCGAGTACCTCATCGAGCGCGGTGCTCATCCAACGATCTTTACCTACGCCATGCTCGGCAACCTCGACGCGGTCCGCGCCGCCATCGCCGCGACCCCCGGCATCCAGCGAGCCCACGGGCCTCACGGCATCACCCTCATGCGACACGCCGTCGCGGGCGGGGAGCGCGCTGCATCGGTCGTCGAGTACCTCAACCAACTCGGCGATGCCGACACGCCGTTCCCTTCACTGCCCTTCACCGATGCCGATGCGGCCCCATTCCTCGGAACCTACGCCTTCGGGCCCGGAGATCAGGACGTTTTCATCGCCAGCATCGCGAGGTCGGGGTTCGTCATCGCCCGCGCTGGCGCAGCGCCGCGAGGCCTCAAGCGCACCGCCGATGCCGAGTTCCACCCCGTCGGCGCACCGAACGTCAGGCTGCGCTTCGCCCTTGAAGCGGGTCGCGCAGCGAGCCTTTCAGTGCACAACTTCGGCCCGGTCCTCACCGCCCGCCGCGTGAGCAACTGAGCCGTGAAGTCCCGCCGATCCCCGTCCTCACGCCGGGTACTTCGAGTCGTACGTCTTGGAGTCCATCAGCGAGGCGAGCGCCGCGGCATCAGCGACTTTCAGCTTGCACAGCCACCCCTTGCCGAAGGGGTCGGTGTTCACAAGCGAAGGGTCATCGGCCAGCGCCGTGTTCACCTCGCTGATCTCCCCGGCGATGGCCGAGTAGATGTCGCTCGTCGCCTTGACCGATTCAACCTCGCCCACCGTCTGCCCCGCCGCGACCTTGGTCCCGACGGGCTTCATCTGGACGTAGGTCACATCGGTCAACTCGTTGACGGCGAACTTGGTGATCCCGAGCGTCACGGTATTGCCGGCGACTCGGAACCACTCGTGGGTCTGGGTGAACTTCGCATCGGTGGGGCTGCTCATGCCGCTGATTGTAAAGACCGGCGGCACCGCATGTTGGACCCCTCCCCAGGAATCCCGCAACCCCAGAAACCCGCCCCCCGCCGGGGTGTTCGCGACGCCGTTCTGCGCAGCCGATCCCCCGTCGCATCACCTTGAATCAACCCAACTCCATCAATGATAAGGAGTTGCGTTGTTCGACTCCCGCTGAACAGTGTTCAGACCTCCAGCGTCTGCGCGCGCAATCGTTGCCTGTGGGCGTTTCAGCCTCGCTTGATGTGCGCGGCAACCGACACGCCCGCAACCGATTACAACCCGCAGCCGTACAGCCTCGAAGAGCACTTGCCTCGACACAGAATGGAAGTGATAATCTTTGAGAGCGCGGAAAACCGATACACCTCCGCACCAGATTCCGGAACAGTCTTTCTCCCCTCCAGACGGTCTGGCCTTCCCGGCCAGCCGTCTTTGTTTTTGCGCGCACAAGGCGTGCTCTACCCGCAGCCGCTGGGCCCATCTGCCCCCCAGTCCCCCATTCCTTCCCCCTGATCACTTCCTCTGGTAGAGTCCCGTCCGGCGAACATGCTCCTGACGCTTTCGGCGAGATCGGTCTGCACCCCCACCCGCGACGGCAAGACAGCGGTCCTGCCGGCCCGTGTTGCAGCCTTTGCCCGTGAAGAGCTCGGCCTCTTCGGCCTCACCCTGCAGACCTCGCTCCTGGCGGGCTGGGACCTCGCCAAACTCGACAAGTTCCGCGATGAGGCAGACAAGGTCGGCGCCCCCTGTCTGGTGCTCGTCGAAGAGATGCCCCAGCCATTTGCGGATGCCGATCCTGCGAAGGCCGAGGCCGCCTCGGACCGAGCTGATCGGGTCGTCAAGGTCGCCCATCGCCTGGGTTGCTCCAGCGTCGCCTTCAGCCTTGCGAGCCCGTCGGGGGATATCCCGGTCGAGATCATCGCCAAGCGCCTGAAGGCGGTCCTGTCGAACGCGGAGCGCATGGAACTGAACATGCTGCTCGCGCCCACCGCCGGGGTCACCGAAACCCCCGAGCAGCTCACCACGCTCATCCGCAAGGTCGGCGGCTTCCGGATCGGTTCATATCCCGATTTCGAGACCGCCTGCAAGGCCAAGGACCCCACCGGCTACCTGCGCGGGCTGACCCCGTATGCCTCGGCCGTCTGCGCCTCGATCAGCGATTTTGATGCCAAGGGCAAGCACCCCGCCTACAACCTTGATTCCTGCCTCGAAGCCATCGAGAGCGTGGGATTCGAGGCGACACTCGCCCTAGAGTTCCGCGGCAAGGGCGACCCCATCGCGGCCCTCAAGGCCGCCAAAGCAATGATCGATGCTCGTCTGCTGGATACCCCCGACGTCGAAGAAGCCGGGCTCATTGCGGAAGATGAGGAGGACGAGGAATGACGACCGCCGTCACCGCCGACCGCCAATCAACCACGTGGCTGTCGCCTTCCCTCGATCCTTCCGCGACCAATCTCCCCCAGCGACTCATCATCACCATCGACGGAACCGCGGGCACGGGCAAGACCACCGTCGCTCGCGGCCTCTCGCAGGCCATCGGGGCTCGCTACCTCGACACCGGAGCGATGTACCGCGCTGCGGCGCTCCTCACACGGCAGCGAAACGTCCCCCTCGATCAGCACGACCGGATCGCCGACCTTGTCCGCGAGGCCGACATCCACTTCCGCTGGTCGGGCGCCACCCCGTTGCTCCAGGCCTTCGGCCGCGATGTCGATGATGCCGATCTGCGCCACCCCAGCGTGACAGAGATCGTCTCGCCCATCGCCACGATCTCGCAGGTGCGCAGCACGCTCGTCGCAA
>JBIPMO010000032.1:0-16378 GCA_044369085.1 Phycisphaerales bacterium | reverse complement strand
GCGGGCTTTACACGCATCGAGAACACCTCGTTCCGAGGTCAGGTCGTCCCGGGCGATGACCTGTACATCCTCTGCCGCGAAGTGAAGTTCTCCCCGCGGCGATTCGTGACCGATATCCAGGGTGTCCTGCGCGGCGAGGTCGTCTTCGACGGGCAGATCACGGGCATGACGCTGCCGCAGATGGGCAAGATCCGCGAGAACGGGCGGCTGGTGCTGCCCGAACGCTCAAGCGGCTGAGCATGCCGCCGCGGTTCGGGGCATGAGGGGAACTTCCATGAAGCCGTATCCGCTGACCCTGTCGCCCATCCTCAAGGAAAAAGTATGGGGCGGCCGCCGCCTCGAGCGCCTGGGCAAAGGGCTCGCGCCCGACGCCAGCGTGGGCGAATCGTGGGAACTCGCCGACCTCGCCTCCACCAGTGCCGAGGGGGGCGGCGGTGGAGAAGCCCGCTCGGTCATCGCATCCGGCGAGATGCGTGGCCTCACCCTTGCCGATGCCATCACCGCCATGGGCCACAACCTCATGGGGTCACTGCGGCTCAGCCCGGCGGGCGGGTTCCCGCTGCTGGCCAAGTACCTCGATGCCCGCGAGAACCTGTCGGTGCAGGTCCACCCCAGCCCGGCCTACGCGGCCGCGCACCCCGAGGCCCATCTCAAAACCGAGTCCTGGTACATCGTCGATGCCGTGCCCGGCGCCGTCATCTACAAGGGCATCAGGCAGGGCGTGACCCGTGAGGCCTTCGCAGCCAAGCTGCGAGCCTGTCAGAACATCGTCGATGACCTCATCGCCGTTCCGGCGAACCCCGGCGACTTCCACCATCTGCCGAGCGGCACCTGCCACGCGCTGGGCGCGGGGGTGCTCGTCGCCGAGGTGCAGACCCCCAGCGACACCACCTTCCGCATCTACGACTGGGGCCGCACCGGCCGCGCCATGCACATCGAACAGGCCCTGGAGTGCATCCACTTCGGCCCGCCGCCGCGCACCGCCCCGGTCCGGAGCGACGGCTCGCCCCGCTTCAAGCTCGTCGAAACTGATTCGTACCACCTCTTCGAGCTGCGCCCGCTCGGGGGGACCGAGTCGGCCATCGAAAACGTCCCTCCGTTCCCCGATGGCGGCCCGATGGTGTGGATGGTCATCCGCGGCGAGGGGCGGATCGAGAGCACCGCCGGCGACCACCGCCCGGTCGAGTTCCACGCGGGGTCGACGATCCTTTTCCCCGCCGCCACCGGGCCATCGCGCTCCGTGATCACGCGCGACGCCACGATCATCGAGGTCCGTTTCCCCAAGCGCTGATGGCCCGCGGGCTTCCGCCCTGAATCGACGTCCGCGCTGCGCGCGAATACAGTGGACACATGAGCGCCCACAGCACCGCCGCCCGTTCCACCACCCCCGCCCCTGGAAAGCGAATCGTTCGCGTCCGCGTGAAACGTCAGGACGGCCCGGGCAAGCCCGAACGCTGGGAATCCTTCGATGTTCCGGTCGAGACCGGGTCCAACGTCACCTCGGTGCTGCAATGGATCGCGGCCAACCCCACCACCACCGAAGGCAAGCCCTCCACGCCGGTCGTCTACGACTCTGGATGCCTGGAGGAGGTCTGCGGCTCGTGCACCATGGTGATCAACGGCAAAGTCCGTCAGGCCTGCTCGGCTCTGATGGATGACTACTGCCCCAGCCCGGGCGATGTGATGACCCTGGAGCCCATGACCAAGTTCCCCGTGCTCCGCGACCTGTGCGTCGATCGCTCGCGGTTGTTCGAGACCCTCAAACGCGTCCGTGCCTGGGTTCCGATCGATGGAACCTATGACCTGGGCTCGGGCCCGCGGGAGACGCCCGAGCGCCAGGCGACCCGATACAAGCTATCCGAGTGCATGTCGTGCGGTTGCTGTTTGGAGGCATGCCCGCAGTACACGCTCGAGCCGGAGCCGAAAGACTGGAGCACCTCGTTCGTGGGGGCGGCGGTGATCAGCCAGGCCCGCTACTTCAACATGCACCTGACCGGAGCGGAGCTGGCCAAAGTTCGTCTGACGGAACTGTCCAAGCCCGGCGGGGTATCAGACTGCGGCAACTCTCAGAACTGCGTGAAGGTCTGCCCGAAGGAAATTCCGCTCACCGAATCGATCGCGGCCATGGGCCGTGAAGTCACGTTCCATAACATCCGAGAGTTCTTCTCCGGCCGATAAAGCTCGGCCCCGGGCCCGCCGCGAGCGTGCCCCGGTCTTCCCGACGCTTTCACCCCCTTTCCCCGTGCTCTGATCCGGGACTGCTTGGAGGATCTGTTGATGCGACGCTCGACGAGCGGCCTGTGGCTGTGGACCCTCACCCTGGCGCTGGCCCCGGTCTTCACAGCCGTGGCCCAGCAGCCCGTTGAACAGCCCGCGGCGGTCGAGCCCCCGGCGGGCTCCGGCGAGCAGACCGGCCCCTTCATGCCGCCCAAGCCCCCGACCATCTGGGTCATCCCGGACATCCCGGACTTCGGCTACCGCTACCCCGGCGAGCACGCGGCCTACACCATGACCATCCAGAACTCGGGGAACGAGACGCTGACCATCGAGCGCATCCGCGGCGACTGCCAGTGCACCAGCGTCGAGATCATCGGCGACAACCGCGTGCTCGAGCCCGCGGGCACCATGGATGTGATCATCAACCTCGAAGTCCCCAAGGAAACGGGCCCGCACTCCCGCCTTGTCGAGGTCTATGTGGTGGGCAACAAGCTGCCCGCCCAGATCCCGATGCGCGTCGCCGTGGGCTACCCCATCCGCGTGAACGGCGATCCGAACGCCGCGGTCATCGCCGATCCGATCGGGGTGATCCAGCTCGACTCGGTTCAGGAACGGGCGTTCAAGGTGACCGCCGTCAACGGCCTTCCCCCGCTCTTCAACGGCTTTGACCCGGCCAAGGATCAGCCTCGCAGCCAGTACGAAGTCGTCTACGACTGGAGCATGATCCCGCCGTCGGATTATCCGCGCAACATCATCATCGAGACCGATCACCCCGGCGCCGAGTTCTTTGAAGTCCCCGCCATGGTGCCGGGCCACCGCCGCATCCGCGACATCGAGCGCTGGTCCACCAAGGAAACCCTCGTCATGCTCGGCCGCGTCGCCGGGGACCGCCCCATCAAGGGCTTCGTCACCTTCGTCGGCCAGCCGCTCATCCCCGGTGCCAAGCTGCTCGTCAAGGGCAGCAACCCCGAGGCCAAGGTCAGGATCCTTGGGGTGCGCAAGCCCGAGCGGGGCGGCGGCGTGATCGCCGATTTCGAGATCACCCCATTGCCGGGCCTTCGCGGGTTCTTCCAGACCGAACTCACCTTCGAGATGAACGAGTTCATCACGGGTGTGGACGTGTACGCCCGGATCCTGGAGCCGCTGGATCCTTCCCTGATCAAGTAACGCCGACGCCAGCGATCCCTCGGAACAACCGATGCGTATGGAACAGCCGGAACGCGCCCTTTGAGGCGGCGCGCCTGGTCTGGCGCTTTGATTCGGCCCCTCCCGGTTCGCCCGGGTTGCCCGGCTTATCATCCGCCCGCCCGGCACGCCGCCGCTCCGACCGACCCACGGTCGCGACGGAACCGGCACGGATCCGACGGAGGAGTCTCGGCATGCGATGGCTTGATCTTGTCAAACGCGCTCTCGTCTCGAACCAGCAGAGCCTCCGCGTCGCGCCGCGCGCCGCGGGCCCGGTGTTCGAGCAGCTCGAGCCGCGCCTCCTCATGGCGGGCGACCTCTTCTCCGTCACCTCGATCATCGCCGACAACCGCGGCCAGGTGGTCTTCACCTTCAGCCACGATGTCAACGCCGGCACCATCACCGCCGATTCGGTCCGCATCTCGACCGCCGGCGCCGATGCCATCATCGGCACCGCCGACGATGTCATCGAGAACCGCGCCGCCTCCTACGACGCCGCCAACCGCAGGCTGACCATTACCGCCACCGTCCCGGCCGACCAGCGCTACCGCGTCTTTGTCAGCTCGGCCATCCTGCGCGATGCGAACGGCCGGGCCCTCGACGGCGAGTTCACCGGCGCCTCCACCATCAGCGGTGACGGCGTCGAGGGCGGCGACCTCGTCTTCTTCAGCAGGCGAGCCGCGACCCTGATCGCCCGCTTCAGCACCAACCGGGGAACCATCGACGTCAACCTCTTTGGCGACCGCGCCCCGCAGACCGTCCGCAACTTCCTCAACTACGCCAACCGAGGGGTCTGGGACACAACCATGTTCCACCGCGCCGCCGAGAGCGGCGGTGTCGAGTTCGTCATCCAGGGCGGCGGCTTCTTCAACCAGAGTCCCAACTTCCCGGGCATCCCCACCGACCCCTCGCCCCAGAACGAGCCGGGGATCAGCAACCTCCGCGGCACCATCGCCATGGCCAAGCTGGGCAACAACCCCAACTCCGCCACCAACCAGTGGTTCTTCAACCTCAGCGACAACTCGCAGAACCTCAACAACCAGAACGGCGGCTTCACGGTCTTCGGCGAGATCACCAATGCCCAGGGGCTCTCGGTCATCGATGCCATCGCCGCCCTCGCGACCTTCGATGCCTCATCCCAGAACGGCGCGTTCAACGAAGTCCCGGTGATCGACATCGCCGCCGTCGAAGCCCGGGGCACGCTGATCGCCTCCGACACGGTCTCTTTCTCGCGCCTGGCCATCCTCGTCGACCTCACCGCCGAGCCCTCTTCGCAGCTCCCCGCGCAAGGGTCGGTCACCATCGCCCAGCCCCCGGGGCAGAACCGCGCCTTCGTCACGCTCTTTGATCTCGACGGCAGCGGCGCGGTCGGCAACGGCTCTTGGTTCAAGGTCACCTTCGGGCCGCGCGACACCATCACCTCGATCCAGATCACCGGCTCGCCCGCGGGACGCGTGGGCATCGTCATCTCCGACGCCGCGAGCGTCGGCGCCATCACCGACCTGCGCCGCACACCCACCGGCGACATCGCCTTCATCGTCTGCGAGTCGGCCATCCGATCCATCCGCATCGCCTCCCCCCTCAGCGGGTTCAACCTCAACGGCTTCTCCGTCCCGGGCATCATCCTCCCCGAAGACACCGACGGCGACGGCGACGTCTCGGATGCCGTCGCCATCTTCACGGGCACCGGGCTCGCCATGACCACGCTCCAGCTACTGGGCGGGGTGAACGGCGACGTGGTGATCCCCTCGGGCGTCGCCACCGTCGTCGTCGGCGGGCTCGCCTCCAACGCTGATTTTGAGGTCGGCTCGCGCGGCGTGACCAACGCGGGCACCTCCTACACCTTCGGCCGCGTCGTCGACTCTGACATCCGTTCGGCCGACCGCATCACCGTCCTCCGCGCCACCGAATGGCGCGACGATGCGGGCAGGCAGAGCCTCATCCGCGCCCCGCGCATCGGCCCGATCGTCATCTCCGGCAACCGCCGCGAGGGAATCGCCGGCAGCTTCGACTCCGACATCACCCTGACCGCCACCGGCCTCACCGAGCCCATCGCGCCGTCCATCGTGATCGCGGGCGATATCTTTGGTGCCGTCTGGAACATGCCCGGGCAGGTCGGGCCCGTCACCATCCGCGGCACCGCCACCAACTGGACCATCTCGGGGGCGACCTCGATCCTGGGCATCACCGTCGGCAACGTCGCGCAGGGCAACATCACCACCACCGGCGAGCTCCGCCGCATCACCGCGGGCGGCTGGGACAAGGGTGCCATCTCCGCCCGCACCGCGGGCACGCTCCGCTTTAACGGAGACTTCAACGCCAACTTCACGCTCACCGGCGGCGGAACCGCGCCGGTCATCCGCGGGTTCACCGCCACGGGCGCCAGCACCAACTCGACCTTCACCATCTCCGGTGCGGTCCCGCAGCTCGAGATCGTGGGCGCGGTCGACAACCTGTCCTTCAACCTGACCAACGGCGATGCGGGCACCCTCAGGTTCGGCCCCATGACCAACAGCCGGATCAACGCCGGCAACCGCAACGTTCAGACGCTCACCACCCCGTCGTTCGACGGCGGCGAACTCCGTGCCAACGTCTACTTCAACATCAACATCGCGGGCGACTTCAACGGGGACATCCGCCCGTCGTTCGTCGACCGCCTCAACGTCGGCGGCAACTTCTCCGGCTTCTTGTCCGTTCGCATCGCCAACTTTGTCACCGTCAACGGCGATGTCCGCAACTCTTCCTGGCTCTTCTCCGAGGCCTTCAACGCCAACGGGCGCAACGTCCTGGAGATGAACATCGGCGGTGCGGTCATCGGCTCGGAGATCCGCTCGACCGGCAGCGTCAACGCCATCAACATCAAGGCCCTGATCGACAGCGGCCTCTACGTCGGCGCGCCGAGCGTCACCGGCCTGCCCGACTCGCAGGGGACCATCAACCGCAACGTCCGCGTCGAGATCCTGAACATCCGGGGCTCGGGCGCACACCCCAACGGCCTCACGAACTCGTTCGTCGTGCTGGGGCAGCTCGGCCTGGGCCGGATCGAGAACCCGCTCACCGACAACCTCGGGCGTACATTCGGCGTCTCGATCGGTGACATCCAGCGCCTGCAACTCAAGGCGGACGGACGCGAACTCGACCTGCGAACGCTCTCGACCAGCCCGCAGCCCTTCGGAGACTTCCAGTTGAGGCTCGACTTCATCCCGCCCGTTCCCCAGGGCGCGTGATGTCCATCGCGCGCTGGCATATGCACGCGGTTTCTTGGTAACCTCGCCGCACACCACGAGCATCCGGGCTCGTGGCGTATCCGCGAGGTGAAACGATGAGTCAGGCGATTCGATTGATGGTCCGCGGCTTGTCCGCGCTCGCGGCAGGCTGCCTGCTGGCATCATCCGGCTGCAAGCGCCAGAGCGACGCCCCGCCACCCCCACCGCCGCCCGAAGTCGAGATCATCACCGCCCAGGCCGGAACGGTCCCGATCACCTACGACTACGTGGGCCAGACCGAGGCCAGCAAGCAGGTCGAGGTCCGCGCCCGCGTCGCGGGTTTCATCCTCCGCAGGCCTTTCGAGGAGGGAAAGCCCATCGATGAGGGCGACCTGCTCTTTGAGATCGACAAGCGCCAGTACGAGGCCGACCTCATGATCGCCCGCGCCCGCCAGGCCGAGGCCGAGGCACGGCTGAAGCTCGCCGAAGTCACGCTCAACCGCGTGAAGTCCGCCATGGCGCAGGGCGGGACGACGCAGCAGGAACTCGACGAGAAGTCGGCCCAGGTCCAGGAGGCCGAGGCCCAGCTCAACCTCGCCAAGGGCAACGTCGCCAACGCCAACCTCAACCTTTCCTACTGCACCGTTCTCTCGCCCCTCCGCGGCCGCGTCAGCAAAAGCCCCGTCTACGAGGGGCAGTACGTCGACGGCGGGCCCAACAGCCTGCTCGCCACCGTCGTGCAGAGCGACCCCATCTACGTGGATGTCAACATCTCCGAGCGCGAGGTCCTCAAGTGGCAGTCGGACATCGCCTCGGGGCGCATCACCCTCCCCAAGGGCGGCGAGGACGGCATGCGCGTCGCCCTCACCCTGATCGACAACACCGCCTTCCCCACCGAGGGCAAGTTCAACTTCATCGATGTCCGCGTCGACCCGCTCACGGGCACGGCCAACGTCCGCGCCGAGTTCCCCAACCCCGATGAGAAGCTCCGCCCCGGCCAGTTCGTCAAGGCTCGCTTCGTCGGCGCCCAGCGCGCCAGCACCATCACCGTCCCGCAGCGAGCGATCATCAGCCAGCCCACCGGCCAGTACGTCATGCTCGTCGGCGAGGGCGACAAGGCCGAACTGCGCCTCGTCAAGCTCTCGGAGTGGACCGAGGATGACTGGATCGTCGATGAGGGGCTGAAAGCCGGCGACCGCGTGATCGTCAACGGATTGCTCGGCGTCGCGCCGAACTCGCCGGTGCGGATCAAGCAGGCCGCCCCCGCCACCAAGTGACCCCGCAGCGCTAGCCCGGATTCTCCGCACCCTGACCGACCGTTGGCTCCCAGGAGCGTGCCGTGATCTCCAAGTTCTTCATCGACCGCCCGGTCTTCTCTTCGGTGCTGTCGATCCTCATCATGCTGGCGGGCATCGTCTCGATCTTCTCGCTGCCCATCGCGCAGTTCCCGGAGATCGTTCCCCCATCCGTCCAGATCACCGCCAGCTACCCGGGCGCGAGCGCCGAGGTCGTGGCCCAGAGCGTCGCCGCCCCCATCGAGCAGCAGCTCTCGGGCGCCAAGCACCTCATCTACTACTCCTCCCAGTCGTCCAACGACGGCAACATGAAGATCACGGCGACCTTCGAGATCGGGTCCGATCAGGACCTCGCCGCCGTCGAGGTGCAGAACCGCCTGGCCATCGCCGAGCCGCGTCTGCCCGATGAGGTGAAGCGACAGGGCGTGACCGTCACCAAGACCAGCAGCAGCCTGCTCGCCGTCATCGCGCTCCGGTCGGACGACCCGCTCTACGACGACCTGTTCCTCTCGAACTACGCCACGATCTACCTGCTCGACACCCTCAAGCGCATCCCGGGGGCGGGCGATGTCCAGGTCTTCGGCGCCAAGGACTACGCCATGCGCGTCTGGGTCAACCCAGACCGTCTGGCGCAAAAGGGCATGACCGTCGGCGATGTCGCTCAGCAGGTCCGCGAGCAGAACGCCACCTTCGCCGCCGGACGCATCGGCCAGCGCCCAACCCCCGACGGCTCCGAGCTCACCATCCCCGTGCTCACCAAGGGCCGCCTCAGCGAGCCCTCGGAGTACGAGGACATCATCCTCCGCGCCAACCCCGACGGGTCCATGGTCAAGCTCAAGGACATCGGCCGCGTCGAGCTCGGCGCCCAGTCGTACGACCTCTTCGGCCGCCTCAACGGATCGCCCACCACGCTCGTGCTCGTCTACCTCCAGAGCGGCGCCAACGCTCTGGACACCTACAACCGCATCGTCAGCACCATGGATGAGGCATCCAAGACCTTCCCCACCGGCGTCACCCATGTCTTCCCCTACGAGACCACCTCGTTCGTCCGCATCTCCATCGAGGAAGTCGTCCAGACGCTCATCGAGGCCGTTCTGCTCGTGCTCATCGTGGTCTTCGTGTTCCTCCAGTCCTGGCGGGCCACGCTCATCCCCCTGCTCGCCGTTCCTGTCTCGATCATCGGCGCGTTCGCGGGCATGATCGCTCTGGGCTTCAGCATCAACACCCTTACCCTCTTCGGCCTGGTGCTGGCCATCGGCATCGTCGTCGACGATGCCATCGTCGTGGTCGAGAACGTCGAGCGCATCATCCACGATGAGAAGCTGCCCGTCCGCGAGGCCACCATCAAGGCGATGGAGCAGGTCACCGGCCCCGTCATCGCCATCGTCCTGGTGCTCTGCGCTGTCTTCGTCCCCGTCGCGTTCCTGGGCGGCTTCACGGGGCAGATGTACAAGCAGTTCGCCGTCACCATCGCCATCAGCGTGGTCCTCTCGGGCATCGTGGCGCTCACGCTCTCCCCCGCGCTGTGCCGCCTGCTCCTCAAGCCGTCCCACGGGCAGAAGTTCATCCTGTTCCGCGCGTTCAACTCCGTGTTCGACAAGATCACCGCGCTGTACGGCTGGACCGTCTCCCGCGCCATCAGGCTCGGCCTCATCACCATGCTGCTCTTCGGCGGGCTGCTCTACATCACCGCCGACCTCTTCCAGCGCGTGCCCGGCGGCTTCATCCCCGATGAGGACCAGGGCTACATCATCACCGCCATGCTGCTGCCCGATGGGTCGTCCCTCGACCGCACCGATGAGCTCACACGCAAGGTCGAGAAGTTCTTCCTCGACCAGCCCGAGGTGCAGAACACCGTGCTCCTGGGGGGCCTTGACCTCCTGGGCGGCAGCGTCAACTCCACCAACGCCGCGACCATGTTCGTCCGCCTCAAGCCCTGGAGCGAGCGCAAGAGCCCGGGGTCGAGCGCGCAGGCCATGGTCGGCCGCGCGTGGCAGCAGCTCGCCCCGACGATCAAGGAAGGCCTCATCATCACCTTCAATCCGCCCGCCGTTCAGGGGCTGGGCCAGCGGGCGGGCTTCGAGATGCAGCTCCAGTCGCGCGGCGGGCAGGATGTCCGCGAGCTCGCCGCCATCACCGGCAAGTTCCTCGCCGAGGCCGCCAAACGCCCCGAGCTCAGCAGCGTCAACGCCACCCTCCGCGTCACGCAGCCGCAGCTCTACGTCAACCTCGACCGCACCAAGACCAAGATGATGGGCGTCCCCGTCAACGATGTCTTCCAGGGCCTGCAGGCCTACCTCGGATCGCTCTACGTCAACGACTTCGACAAGTTCGGCCGCGTCTGGCGCGTCTACCTTCAGGCCGATCCCGAGTTCCGCAAGACCCCAGAGGACATCGGCCGCGTCTACGTCCGCAACGCCACGGGCGAGATGGTCCCCCTCGCGGGCGTCGTCGAGACCACATTCCAAGCCGGCCCCAACATCGTCAGCCGCTTCAACGGCTACCCATCGGTCCAGATCACCGGCGCCCCGGGACCAGGCTACTCGATCGGCGATTCGATGAACGCCGTCCGCGAGCTCTCGGCCAACCTCCCCGCGGGCTACGGGTTCGAGTGGTCCGGCGCCTCCTACCAGCAAGTCAAGGCGGGCAACCAGACCCCCATCATCCTGGCCTTTGGCCTTTTGGTCGTCTTCCTCGTTCTCGCGGCCCAGTACGAGCAGTGGGGCCTGCCGCTCGCCGTCATCCTCGCCGTCCCCTTCGGCGCGCTCGGCGCACTCGTTGCCGTCTACCTCCGCGGCACCGACAACGACATCTACTTCCAGATCGGCCTGCTCACGCTCGTGGGCCTGTCAGCCAAGAACGCCATCCTCATCGTCGAGTTCTGCATCGACCTCCGCCGCCAGGGCAAGGGCCTGGTCGAGTCCGCCGTCGAGGCCGCCAAGCTCCGCTTCCGACCGATCATCATGACCTCGCTCGCCTTCATCCTGGGCGTGGTCCCGCTGGTCATCAGCAGCGGCGCCGGCGCGGCGGGCCGCCACTCCATCGGCACCGGCGTCATGGGAGGCATGATCGCCGCAACCTTCCTGGCCATCTTCTTCGTCCCGCTCTTCTTTGTCATCGTGCAGGGAGCGAGCGAGAAGCTGGGGATCGTCAAGAAGCCCCAGCCACCGGCGCCACAGGAAGCGAAAGCAACCGCAGCGCACTAACGTCGCCGGGCTCGTTCACTCCTCATCCGCCCGCAGCTTCGCCACCACGCTGAAGTCTTCGAGCGTCGTCGTGTCCTGCGTGATCTTCTCCACCCCCGCCGCCACATCGCGCAGCAGCCGGCGCATGATCTTCCCGCTCCGCGTCTTGGGTAGCCCATCGGCGAAGCGGATCTGATCCGGCTTGGCCAGCGCCCCGACTTCCTTGGCGACGTGCGCGGTCAGCTCCTTGCGCAGCTCGTCATCGGGCGTTCGCCCCGGGTTCCGCGCCTGCCACGACCCGCGCAGCGTCACGAACGCGCAGATCGCGTTGCCCTTGATCTCGTGCGGGTAACCCACCACCGCCGCCTCGGCCACCGCGGGGTGGCTCACCAGCGCGCTCTCGACCTCCATCGTCCCGAGCAGGTGCCCAGACACCTTGATCACATCGTCCACGCGCCCCTGGATCCAGAAGTAGCCATCCGCATCGCGCCGCGCCCCATCGGCGGAGAAGTACCACAGCGCCCCGGTCTTGGGGTCCTTCAGCCGCCCCCAGTAGTTGCTGACGAACCGCTCGCGGTTGCCGTACACCCCGCGCAGCATGCCGGGCCAGGGCTTTCGGATGCAGAACAGACCGCCCGAGTTCGCGGGCATCTCTTCGCCCTGCTCGTTCACGATCGCCGCGTCGATCCCCAGCATCGGCAGCGTGCACGACCCCGGCTTGGTCGGGATCGCCCCGGGCAGCGGCGTGACGATGTGCCCGCCCGTCTCCGTCTGCCAGTAGGTGTCCACGATCGGGCAGCGCGTCCGGCCGATGTGCGTGTGGTACCAGATCCACGCCTCGGGGTTGATCGGCTCGCCCACCGTGCCCAGGATGCGCAGGCTCGACATGTCGTGCTTGGCGGGCAGGTCGTCGCCCCACTTCATGAACGTGCGGATCGCGGTGGGCGCCGTGTAGAACTGCGTCACGCGGTGCCGCGCGATGATCTCCCAGAAGCGGTCGTTGGCCGGGAAGTTCGGCGCCCCCTCGTACATCAGCGTCGGCACGCGGTTCATCAATAGCCCGTACAGGACGTAGGAGTGCCCGGTGATCCAGCCCACATCCGCCGAGCACCAGAAGATCTGCGCCGCATCGGGGTTCAGGTTGAACGTCAGCCGCGCGGTCATGTTCACGAACGTCAGGTAACCGCCCGTCGTGTGCTGGATCCCCTTGGGCTTCCCCGTGCTCCCGCTGGTGTAGAGCAGGAACAGCATGTCCTCGGAGTCCATCGATTCGCACGGGCAGGCATCCGATGCGGCATCCACCGTGTCGTGCCACCAGTGGAAGGGCGTCTTGCCGCCGGCGCTGGCGGGCGCATCGCCGGACTTGAAGCGCTGGCTCGGCGGCTCGTGGCCCGTGCGCTTCACCACCAGCACGTGGTTGATGATGTGCCCCTGGTTCGCGAGCAGCTTGCAGGCTTCTTCGACGTTCTTCTGCAGCGGAACGACCTCGCCGCGCCGGTACCCGCCATCGGCGGTGATGATGATGCGTGAGTGTGCATCGACGGCCCGTTCGGTGATCGCGTGCGGCGCGAACCCGCCGAAGATGACGCTGTGAGCCGCGCCGATCCGCGCGCACGCCAGCACCGCCACCGCAAGCTCGGGGATCATCGGCATGTAGACCGTGACCACATCCCCCTTCTTGACCCCCATCGCTCGCAGCGCGTTCGCGCACCGGCTGGTCTGCTCCTGCAACTCGCGGTAGGTGATGCGCCGGACCTCCGGCTCGGTCGCGTAGCGCGATGCCGGGGCCGGGTGGCTGGTCCGCGGCGTGACGGGCTCGCCCTCCCAGATGATCGCCACATCCTCCCCGTGCCCCGACTGCACGTGGCGATCAACGCAGTTGTAGCACGCGTTGATCCGGCCCCCGATGAACCACTTCGCATCCGGCGCGTTCCACTCCAGCACCTTCGACCACGGCGCGAACCACGCCAGCTTCTTGGCCTCCTCGGCCCAGAACGCCTCGGGCTGCTCGATGCTGCGCCGGTGCAGTTCGCGGTACTCCTCCATGGATGGGACGTGCCACTTCGTGAACCCCAGCGAGGTCGGCGACTGCGGCGGGAAAACCCGCGTCTCGTTGAGCAGCGTGCTGACGCCCTGTGAAGCTTGTGCATCGGCCGGGAGCGGGGTGTTGGACATCGGGCTTGGACCTCCGTGGCCCGGCATTATGGCAGCCGCGGGGTCCGGGCGACGCGGGCCGTACCACAGCCCCAGCCGATCGCGCGTCCGCACCGCCCGCTGACCGCGGAACGCGATGCCCATCATCTGCCGGAACATCTCGCGCGGCGCGTACGCCCGCAGCTTCCGCCCGGAGGTCACCACCGCCTCGCGGAGCACGGTGAACCGTCGCCGCCCGAAGCGCCGCTTCAGCGCCTTGGCGAAGTTCACCTCCTCCCCCGCGAACACCGATTCATCCCACCCCCCCACCTCGTCGAACCCCTCGCGCCGGCAGAAGAAAAAGCAACCGCCCGTCAGCCGGGCCAGCCGGAAGGCGATCACGATCATCGGCAGCATGACCCGCGCGTACCGCGGCACCTCACCATCGAACCGCACCGCCCCGCCCCCCGCGATCGCCCCCTGTTCCATCGCGCCCAGCGCCCCCGCCAACGCCTCGGCCGTCAGGTGCGTGTCCGCATCCACAAAGATCAGCGGATCCCCCAGCGCCGCCCGCGCCCCCCCGTTCCGAGCCGCTGAGATGTGCCGCCGATCGATCGAAACCACCCGGGCCCCGTGGGATCGAGCCACCTCCACCGTCCCATCCGTCGAGGCGTCATCGGCCACCACGATCTCGTACGCAACCAACCCCGCGCCGCGTGCAGCGTCGTGGATCGCCCGGAGCGTGCCGCCGAGCAGCAGCTCCTCATTGTGCGCCGGGATGACGAATGAGATCACTGGCAACGCTCCCCTTGCGATTGATTCTGGCACAAGACGGGCCCTCCGCGCCGTCTTCCACCTTGGAAAGGACGCCACGCCGGGCGACAACGCCAGCGGAATTCCGCAACAATGCCCCGATGCTCGCCGCATCGCTCGGCATCGCGGTCGCCTCCCTCGCCGTGGCGGCCCTGTGGGCGCTGCTGCGCAGCGCTTCCCGCCGAGGCCGCGATGCCGCAACCCCCGCCGCCGTCGCCGCCGCCTGCGCTGCCGGCGCGATGCTCCAGGCCACCGATCCCTACTTCGCCATCCTCCGAGCCGGCAGGCCGATCCCCCCCTCGGTCCAGCTTTGGGGCCTTGGCGTCGCGATCGGTGCGGCCGTCGCCCTCGCCGCAGTGGTCAGCGGCGCACGCCTGGTCCATGCACGCCTGCTCGGCCACACAGGCGAGCCGGCGCTCAACGACGACCCCCCGGAACCCCCGCTCGCCTGGATCGCCGCCGTTGTCCTGCTGGGGCTGCTGGCCCTCGCGGGGAGCGCTGCACTGCTCGATGCCCAGCTTCTGTTTCTCGCCGGAGCAACCATCATCTGGATGCGCTCTGGATCCGGCCCGCATCCGGGCCCGCTCCTCACCGCTGCCGTCCTCGGGCTCGCCGCGGGGTGGGGCGCGGGGATCGCCTCGGGGATCACGAGCGAAGCCCCTACCCCGTTCGCTCTGGCTCTCGCGGCGGGAATGCTGACGCTCGCGATCGCCGCCGCACTCGCGAGCGGAGCCAGCGGCCGCGGCGGGCTCGCCGCCTTCCTCACCATCACCCTGGGCTTCGGGCTGCCCTCGATCTCCCACGCCTTCGTCATGCTCGCCCTCCAATCCCACAGCATCCGCACCTCCACCCTCGGCACGGGCCTCTGGATCGCCGGAGAACTCACCTCGGGCCAGCCCTATCGCTGGGGCCTCTCGTCGCTCTGGCCGGAGGTGGCCGTGGCGGGCGTGGTCGCCGCATGCCTGGGAGTGGCAGGCCGAGGCCACACCGCCCCGGCCGCTCGCCAACTCGCGGGGGCCGCGTGCATCGCGGCGGGCTGCATCCTGCTCGCCTTCCGCCTCGTGCGAGCCGTTCACGGCTAGGCGATCTGGCCCCCCGCCGCTACCCCCAAGCCATTTCACGCACCCTGAGCGCGAAAGTTGCTGCCCCGCTTCGCCGCCGCGCCGATATCTCCGGGACGCGAGCCACCGGCCCGCGACAACCCGCCCGAGCGAACTTTCTGTCCCGAGGGTAAGTATGCCCGTACTCATGGAAGCACCCCAGCGGAAGATCCTCCCCATCACGCGTGAATCCATCACGCACAAGTTCTCCGTGGGCAGCCACGAGGGCTACCTCACCATCGGCCTCTACCCCGATGGCCGCCCGGGCGAGATCTTCCTCAAGATGTCCAAGGAAGGCTCCACCATCAGCGGCATGACCCAGGCCTTCAGCCGGGCCTTCTCGCTCGCCATCCAGCACGGCCTGTCCGTCGAGGACGCCGTCGCTCGCTTCAAGGGCATGCGCTTCGAGCCCATGGGCACCACCAGCAACCCCGAGATCCCCGAGTGCTCGAGCATCGTGGACTACATCGCGAGGTTCCTGGAACTGCACTTCACGGGGAAGTGACGGGCGTTCACCACAGAGGCACAGAGACACAGAGAAGAGACCCGCTTCTTTGTGTCATTCATCCGGGCATCAGCGCGCAACAACCGCGCCCGATGGACTTGGCCCCACAAAAACAATCCCCTCTCTGTGTCTCTGCGCCTCTGTGGTAAATGCCTTACGGCCCCGGCTCGTACCGCATCAGCTCCGCCACCGAGTTGTCCTCGCGCATGATCGCCACCTTCGGGCGGTTCCTCGCGTACTCCTCATCGTTCATGTACGCGTAGTGCATGATGATGAGCTTGTCGCCGGGCTCGACCAGGTGCGCTGCCGCCCCGTTGACCTCGATCTTCCGCGACCCGGGCTCGCCCCGGAACACGTAGGTCTCGAACCGCTCGCCGTTGCGGCAGTTGGCCACCTCGACCGCATCGTTGACCCGCAGCCCGATGGCCCGCAGGATCTCCTCATCGATGGTCACCGACCCGACATAGTCGGGCTTGGCCGCCGTGACGCGGCACATGTGGATCTTGCTGTAAAGCACCTTGCGGAACATGGGCCGGAGATGATAGCGGGCGGCAGCGCCCAAGCCTCAGCGTGCCACTGACCTGTCCTCAGGGCAGTGGCACGGGTTGGGGGGATTGCCGCCCGCGAAGCCCAGAGGCCGAACCCCCTACCCCGCCCGCGAACCGCCTCAGCCCCAAGGCCCGCGCACCTGGCCCACGATGCGTTCGACCAGCGGCGCTGAGGCTCGGTCGTGAGCGAC
>JBIPMO010000219.1:0-5432 GCA_044369085.1 Phycisphaerales bacterium | reverse complement strand
GTCGCGGACGCTGTCGCGCTTGATCATCTCGTTGATCGAGAAGTGCTTGCCGATGTCGCGCAGCGCCTCGATGAACGAGATCTTGCCGAGCCAGTCAAGGTTGTTGGTGACCACCGAGGCGTTCTTGCCGCCGGTATCGAGCAGCCGGTCGAATATGCGGCGCTGCCCCGCGAGGTTGGCTCGAACCCGGTCTTCGGACTGCAGCTGCCGCTCGGCGGACTTGCCCGATGGGTCGCCGATGAGTCCGGTCCCGCCGCCCATCACGACCACAGGCGTGTGTCCTGCGCGCTGCCAGTGGCGGAGCAGGGTGATGGGGACGAGGTTGCCGATGGTGAGCGAATCGGCGGTGGGATCGAAGCCGCAGTACGCGCGGCGCCCGCCCGCGGCGAGGTCGGCCGAGGCCAGGTGAGCGCCCAGGCCCGCCTCATCGGTGCACTGATAGAACAGCCCGCGCCACTTGACCTCGCTCAGGAAATCTCCGGTCGCCGCGTGTGTCATGGCGGGATGGTACCCGCGCCCACCGCTGGCCTACTCGGGCTTGAAGACCATCTTGAAGTGCGGGATCCCCGCCTCGGTGAATCGCTCGCCCGAGATCTGCCAGCCCATTTTCTCGTAGAACGGGCAGGCATCCTCGCGCGAGTGGCAGTAGAGCTCGGTCAGCCCGAGTTCGCCGAAGGCCCGGCGTTCGAGGTGAGCGACGAGCTCGCGGCCGATGCCCTCGCCCTGCCGCTGCGGGTCGACGGCCATCTGCATCAGCTTGCCGACCCCGGTGGTCGGATGGTTGGGCAGCAGGCAGACGCTGCCGATGACCCTCTTGCCCTTGGGGTGCTCGATGACGGCGACGAAGTGCTCGAACTTGTCCTCGACGGGGAAGTCGGCGATGAACTTCTGGATCGTGTAGCCGATCGGCTGGAGCAGGACGCGCTCGCGCAGGTCGACCTCCTGCGGGTAGAGGGGGTGGTTGGGGCCGATGAGCATGATGCGCGTCACGGAAAGCTCCGAGCAGAACGATGATGCGGCCCGAAGAGCGGGGGCTCGTGGCGCGGCGGTAGCGCGGGCCTGTCGGGCGAGGATGGTAACGGGTCGGATGCGAAGCGGCTTGGGCAAACAAGCGCTGCCCGAGCCTGGGGTCCGCGCCGATGTGCGATGATGGGAGGCCCGGCCATGGAACACACCGATGCCCCCGAACACGTGCTGTGCGAGAACTGCGGCTACGCCGTGGGCGGCATCGACACGTCCCTGGCCTGCCCGGAGTGCGGATCCCCGGTCGCGGGCTCGCTGCCCGAGCGCCGCCGTGGATCGCCCTGGCAGCGTTCGGGGCTTGCAGGGGAGCGCCGGGCCGCTGCGGCCTGGTCCGCCACGCTCATCGCGTTCGTGCGGCGGCCTTCGACATTCTGGCGCGATGTTCGCATCACCCGGCGGCGAGCCGTTCAGCTTCTCATGATCAACTGCACCATCGCCGCGGCAGGGGCCACGCTCGTGCTCGCGGGCGAGTGGAACGGCCGGGCGACCCCGACGAGCTACATCGCGGCCTTCTTTGTCGTCTCGATGCTGATGCTGCTGGCGCTTTCCTCGGTCGAGTACACGGGGGTGCGCTTCTTCGGGCGGCGACGCGGCTGGCGGATCACGCGCGTTTCGGCTCTGGTGATCATCGCGCACGCATCCTTTGCCTGGCTGATCGCGGGCTTCGGAATGGCACTCGCGGGCCACGTCGCTCGCCGCCTGCCGTTCCTGTGGGATGGCCGCCTGACGCTCGGGCTGCCCGACATCGCGTGGTTCGCCATCATCGCCGGCGCGCCGGTGATCCTCGGGATGGTGCTCTTCTCGACGCTCAGCGGGCTGGGCTTTCACGCGCTGCGGTACGCCAATGCACCCGGCGAACCAACCCGAACAGGTCCCTTGCCCGATTGACCGCATCGCCCGCTACCCGAGAAATCCGGCCCGATCTCGAGCATTCTTGCGCCAATCAACTTGCCTCGACCCGGTCTGCAAGTATTTTTCCCCCGCACAGGTCGGCGTCTCGGTGAACATCCAGCCATCCCATCGTCGGGGGGCCTTGCTCGAACCGATCCGTCTCACGCGCCGCGGCTCGCACAGGGCCGAGCTTTGTGCATCGGCGCCCTTGGAGTTGAGAGCAATGAAGAATCTGATCAAGGTCGGCGTCATCGCCGCGGTGGCCGGTTTCGCCTCGTCGGCTCAGGCCGCCGAGTTCACCTACATCTTCACCGGGCTCGGCGTCGGGCAGCTCGGCGATTTCTCGTTCGATGATGAGACCTTCACCGTGCGCGTGACCGGCGACACCGCCAACATCGTCGAGATCGAGTCGGGCATCTTCACCCTGAACGCCGCGACCGCGAGCTTCGAAGTCTCGGGCCTCACTGCGGACATCACCACCGATTTGTATGTCTTTGTCAATCAGCTCAACAACGAAGGCGACAGCGCGGTCGGCCTTTCGCGAACCGTCGGATCGGACATCTACAATCTCATGAACAATGCCGCGTTCGCGTCCTACGACCTGAGCACCCCCTTCCCGCTCACCATCGGCTCGGCGGTGTTCGGCGACTTCAAGGGCATCCAGACCTCTGCCGGCCCGCTCAGCCTTGATGTCAGCTCGAACGAGGGGACCTTTGAGGTCATCCCGACCCCGGGCGTGAGCGCGCTGGCGCTGGTCGCGGGCGTGGCCGGTCTGCGCCGTCGCCGGGCCTGAACACGGCGGACTCTCCGCTTGCATGATCAATCACAGCGTCCAGGGATCGGGATCCCTGGACGCTGTTGTTCATTGAAATCATGATGGAAGCGAGATGCGCCGCTATCAGTCGCCGATGGTGCACGAAGATGCACCCGTGCCGCCCGCGGCGCAGTCACTGTCCGAAATCCCATTGCGCCGGCACCTGGCCTTGTACGACGACCCGCCCGTCCCCGTGCAGCAGGCGTAGAACTCCGAGCCGCACGTGACGGACACAGAGGCCGCGACGGCCTCTCCGGGAGTCCGGGGCCGCGCCGCGAACACCTGATTGTCCGAGATCAGGTCCCCGACCACGATGAACGCGCCGGAGGGCACGGCGGTCAGCTCCTCATCGTTCCCGACGCGGATGAAGATCGGATCCGGTGCGTGGTTCCAGAACATGCCCACCTTGACTGTCTGATCAGGCTCGACGGTCTGGCCGAAACCCTCGCCGATGCGCATCAGATCGCCCTTGCCCCCGACCAGGGTGAAGCCGCCGATGTGCCCGCCGATCACCAGATACTCCGGCGCTTCAAAGCGACGAGCGATGGAGGCCATCTCTTCCGCAGAAAGCGTGCGCGCGGAGGCGATGAGCTCATCCACGCTCCGTGGAGCGGTCTGAGAACCCCGGGCCAAGGCCGCCTGAGAAACAAACGAAGTGACCGCCACGAGGACGACCGAACGCATCGTGCACCTTGCCATGGGATGCTCCTTGTCACTTCTCCCCAGCCAAGCCACCCCTCCGGGAGTGCGGCCAGCTCGCTGCCGACCAGATGAATGCAGTATGAATATCTTCGGGCAGCCCGCAACATCAAAGTATACAGAATATATATATTTGTACCACCGATTAGGTTGAGATCCTCACGAAACGAAGATCCGGTGGGCGAGCATCCTGCGAACAAACGCCCATTGCCCGGTCACGGACCCCGCCGAACCGCCGATGAACACCCGGCCATCGGTGGGGGCACGACTCCGTACCATCCCCGCCCATGAACGCCCTTCGTGCCTTTCCGCTCTGTGCCACCGTTCTTTGCGCCTCCCTTGCCCAAGGGCAGACCATCACCCTCGAGGTCGATGCCTCGGACATCACGCGCAACCTCGTGCGCTCGACCATGACGATCCAGACTGACCCCGGGCCGCTCGACCTTTACTACTGCACTTGGACCCCGGGCAACCACACCCCGAGCGGGCCGATCGAGAACGTCATCGATCTGGTCATCCGCGACTGCAAGGGCGATCGCCTCGAGTGGGACCGCGATCCGACGCAGATCGAACGCCTCCACGTCAGCGTCCCCCCGGGCTGCGACCGCATCACCGTCGAGATGGGGTACATCGCATCCCAGCCCAACACCAACTCGCGCTCCACAGACACCTACGGCCGCCCGACCTTCGGCGTGCTGAACTGGAACACCGTGCTGATCTACCCGGGCGGCAAGACCAGCCAGGAGATCACCGTGCGGCCGTCGCTCGGCGTCCCGCGCTCGTGGACCTACGCCTCGCCCCTGATGGCGGTCGCGGGAGAGAAGAGCCGCTTTGAGTCGCTGCAGTCAGCGCTCCCCGATGCGCCGGTCACATGGGTTCAGTTCGGCGAGGTGCCGCTCGCGGAACTGATCGATACGCCGCTGATCATGGGCCGCACGCTCGTCACCTACCCGCTCGAAACGGGCCTGGCCGGAGCGCCGCCGCACCTGATCGCCGCCGTCGCCTCCGAAGAGAAGCACACCAAGATCCCCGACTGGCTCGTGAAGAAGTACGCCCAGATGTGCCGCCAGGGCATGCTGCTCTTCAAGACCCCCGACAACCCCCCCTTCCCGCGCGATCGATACGAGTTCCTGCTCATCCTCGACGACACCATCGGCTTCGGGGTCGAGCACGCCACCTCGACCCTCATCGGCATGCGAGCGAGCATCTTCACCGATGCGAAGACCGATGAGGTCCGCGGCGGGGGCGTCACGACGGGCGTCATCCCGCATGAGTACTTCCACGCCTGGTGCGGCAAGCTGCTCGCTCCCGAAGGTCTCGTCTCATCAAACTTCCACACCCCCGCGCGGACCGAACTGCTCTGGGTCTACGAGGGGCTGACATCCCACTACGACAACGTGCTCGCGGTGCGCTCGGGGATGCTCACGCTGGAGGAGTTCCGCCACGAGATCCTCGCCACCGCCGTCACGCTCGGCCAGCGCGCCGGGCGGCACTGGCGCAGCGTCGAGGACACCGCCCGCGCCGCCCGCGTGCTCCGCAACCGCGGCCTCTACTGGTACGACCACCGCCGCGGGCAGGAGTACTACGGCGAGGGGGCCAAGTTCTGGCTCGAGGCCGATGCGATCATCCGAGCCAAGTCGGGCGGGGCTCGCAGCCTCGACGACTTCTGCCGCGACTTCTTCAACGTCCGGATCCGCCCGGTCGGAGACCAGGCCACGTACACGCGCGATGATGTGGTCAAGGCGCTCGCCCGCGCCGAGCCCGGCACCGACTGGGATGCGCTGATCCGCGCCCGCATCGAAGAGCCGGTCGCGGACCTCGATATGTCGCCGCTGCTCGCACAACTAGGATATCGCCTGGAGTTCGCGGACGAGCCCACGCCCGAGCAGAAGAAGATGAAGGTCTTCGATGAGGAGTCGGCCGATGAGCCCAACCTGCGGACGAGCCTGGGGCTTCGCCTCAGCAAGGCCGCCGAGATCATCGACATCGTCCCGGACAGCCCCGC